>DAIDJI010000093.1 GCA_027451455.1 Planctomycetales bacterium
CGGGCGGCCTCCGGCATCCCCGGCATCACGCTGATCCGCACCAGGGCACCGAACCGGGCCTCCTCGGCGCGCGACCACGCCACGCAGACCGTCGCCGACGACGATCGGACCGCCTCACACTCCAGCTCGCGGAGCTGGTCGGCATGGCCCGGCCAGTAGAGCGTGTAATCGTCGATGTTGTAATAGATCGAAAAATCGGGCCGCAACCGGTCGCGGAGATACAGGTAGTGGGGATACGTCATCACCAGTCCCCTGCGCGATCCGGGGCGGTCCTTCCACCACGACCCGACGGATCGGGCGATCGGCCGCATTCCGAGCCGGGGATAGCGTTTCATCCAGCCGCTCGGGAGGACGTGCTGGCGCTCCCAACGCCTCGGGCCGCTCCGCCGCATCCGGCAGTCCGCCGACCAGGGATACAGTCCCTTCCGCCATCCGTTCAAATAATCCAGGCACTTCAGAAGGAGTACGTCGACCGAGTCGCGGTCGAGCTCGCGGAAGAGGTGTTCGGTGGTCGCCCAGCCGGCATCGGCGACGGCCAGGGAGACAGGGATGTTCGTGGGGCTGGGAGTCGGACCCGAATCGAGCCCGACCGCCTCCATCATCGCGGTGCTCATCGTCGTCGCGTCCTGCGCCCGGGCGATGGGGCCGCCCGACTCCTTCCGTCCCGACCGCCTCGGGATCCACGATCCTTCACAGTAAGCGGACCCCGATCGTCCGTCAATGGAAGGGCGTGACGATCAGCGAGGCGAGACGGTGGCAAAGACCTTGAGCTGGGCGACCGGCTCGTCCTTCAGGTCGGTTTCGACCTTGAGGATGGCGTGGAACCCGCCCGGCTCCCGGGGAGCCGTGAGCTTCAGGTTCAGGACGTGGTCGGGCGAGGGATCGGGGCGTGACTCCTCGGCCTCGAGCGCCGGCGAGCTGGGCGAGAGCCGGGTTAGCCGGAACGGCGACCGAGCCCGGACGTGGACCAGGTTCGGCCGGGTGATAGTCTCGCCTGGCCGGACGTGCCCCAGGTTGATGATCGAGGGCGTCATGGAGACGGCCGACTGGACCTGCGCCACGACCGAGATCGGGATGGCCTGGGGCGGGTTGTCGTTGGTGATCAGCGTGACCTGGTCCTTCAGGTAGCCGTTGGGGACGCCCGGCTGGAGCGCCGCGGTGATCTGCCACTGGATCTGGCCGTCGACTGTCCGGCCGGCCTCGCGGGCCTCGGCCTTCACGCGATCGGTCTGGGTCTTCATCTGGACGATGCTCCAGTCGGGCCGTCCGCCGGCGTAGGTGAGAGTCAGCGTGGAGGACGGCAGCTTCGGCGATCGACGGAAGATGCCAAAGTCGAACTGCCCAGGATTGGTCAGGATATCGCCGCGGATGAAGCAGGTCAGGTTGAGGTCGACCTCGACGAAGACCGGCCGGTCAAGGATCAGGGTCAGGCCCGAGGCCTTGTATCCATTGAAGTTGGTCGTGTTGATCGTGGCCTCGACGGTTGTCTGGGTTCCGGGCGGGATCGTCCGGGCGCCGACCTTCACGTCGGTGCAGCCGCACTTGGTCCGCCAGTCGGCGATGTGGATGTCGTCGCCGGAGGTGTTGACAACCGTGAACGAGTGGCGGATCTGCGAGCCGCGGGCGACGGTGCCGAAGTCGTAGGCCCGCTCGGGGAAAGCTGAGGTCAGCCAGTCGGCCTGGGCTCCGGCGGCGCCGGGGAGGGCCAGGGCGATCGCGAGGGCCAGCGGGGCGATCCAGGGTGTCGAGTTCCGTAGCATCGGTTCCACTCCATGCCGGGTCGGCGCGGGCGGTGGTGCGCGATGGATCGTCGCCGGCGCACCAGGCCCACTCTGAAGAGGATCGGATGCCGGAGACCGTGCGATCATGGCCGATTCGCCCACCGGGGCCCGCGGGTGGCGGGATATTCGGATTGTACCGCGAGCCCGTTCATCGGGGACCTTTCACCAAATCCAGGAGCGACGCCTGTTCCCGCACCAGGGTCCACGATAGGATATATGTCGGAATTAGGAGAGGCGGCCACACACCCATCAAATCGGCGCTCTGCCGGAAGATCATCCATGCTGAAGCCCTCCGTCGAGATCCATAACAAGGATGGCATCCTGGTGGCGGAGTTCTGGGACTGCCTACGGCTGGACCCGGCCCCGGTGCAGGATCTGCGGAAACATTACGAGACTCACGTGCAATCGGGCGGCCGTCCGGAGCTGGTGGTCGACCTGAGTGGGGTCGGATTCGCCGGTTCGGCGGCGCTCGGGAACTTTGTGGCTTTGCAGCGTACGGTCAGGCAGAAGGGCGGTCGGGTCATCTTCTGCAACGTGGACGCGACGGTTTCGGAGGTCCTGCGGGCGAGCAAGCTGGAGTCGCTCTTCTCGTACGAGTCGGACCGTGAGGCGGCGCTGAAGGCGATCCGGGATCGTCCCTCGGAGCCCTCGGTCAAGGACGGACCGCGGAGCGAGGTTCGACCGCCGGGGCCACCGGGCGGGATTGCCTCGCGGATGCGGCGGCGGTCCGCCGAGGAAAAGGAGTAAGTGTCGGGAGGGCCTCGCCGGGAGAATTTCGGCCGGAATCCCTTGATCGGCATGGGCTGGGCGACGATGATTGCGCCCGGGTGAGGCGAAATTCCGCCCTTCCCGGCTGGACCGAGCGATCGATCCCGAGACCGTCACCGAGGCGCAGGCAATCGCGGGGGCAGAACGATGGCCGTCACTCCCAGGATTCAGGCCAGTGAAACCGATGGCATCCGGGTCATCCGGTTCGTCGACCGGCAGCTTTTCGACGAGCGAACCGTTCGCGAGGCGGCCGACCAGGTTCTGGGCACCCTGCCGAATGACGGCAGCCCGATCCGCCTGGTTCTCGACTTCTCCGACGTGAACCTGGTTTCCAGCACACTTTTGAGCAAGCTCATCCTCCTTCAGCGACGGGTGGCGACTTCCGGGGGGAAGCTCCGGCTCTGCGAGATGTCGCCGGTGATCCAGCAGGTCTTCCGCACATCGAACCTCGATCGGCTGTTCAGCATCGACCGGGACGTTCGCGCGGCGCTCGAATCTTTCCATTGAGGGCCGATCGCTCGACAGCCGCCTGACCCCCTGACCAAAGCCCCAATCGGGCGATAGAATGGGGCTTGCGCCGGTGGACCGAACCGGAACAGGCCGGCCTGCGACGGCGCCAATGGGGGCTGTCGTGAGCGAAGAGGTCGTGATGGCGGGACACGATATCGTAGTGATCGGGGCGTCAGCCGGCGGGGTTGAGGCCCTCTCCATCCTGGTGAGCCTTCTGCCCGCGGACTTCCCGGCGACGGTCTTCGTCGTCCTGCACATCCCGGCACATAGCCCGAGCCTCCTGCCGCAGATCCTCGACCGCAAGGGGCCGATGCCGGCGTCGCACGCGGTCGACGGCGAGTCGATCCGACCGGGGCGGATCTTCATCGCACCGCCCGATTTTCACCTGCTTCTGGAGCGAGGCCGGATCCGGCTGATCAAGGGCCCTCGCGAGAACGGCCATCGGCCCGCGATCGATCCGCTCTTCCGATCGGCGGCTCTGGCTTACGGCTCCAGCGTCGTCGGCGTGATTCTCTCGGGTACGCTCGACGACGGATCTTCTGGGCTCCAGGCGATCCAGGAGCGCGGCGGGAGGACGATCGTGCAGGACCCCGAGGAGGCGCTCCATGCCGGGATGCCGCGCAATGCGATCGAGGCGGTCGCCGTCGATCATGTGCTGCCGGTGGCCGGGATCGCCGCCGAACTGGACCGGCTCGCGCGCGACGTGATCCAGGATTCGGAGGGGCGACCGATCCCGGACGACATGGATCAAGAGAACCAGATGTCGGCCTTCGATCTGGATGCGATCGAGGACGAGGACCACCCGGGCCGTCCTTCGGGGTTCGCCTGCCCCGACTGCGGCGGCACGCTCTGGGAACGGACCGACGGCGAGCTGATCCAGTTCCGATGCCGGGTCGGCCACGCCTGGACGGCCAACGGACTGGTCGCCGAGCAAACGGAAGGAATTGAGACGGCGCTCTGGACGGCCCTCCGAGCTCTCGAGGAGCGAGCGGCGCTCTGCAATCGGGTCGCGAGCCGGATGGAGGAGCGTGGGCGGACCACCTCGGCTACCCGGTTCCGCGAGCAGGCGGCCGAGTCGAAGCAACGGGCCGCCCTGCTCCGCCGGGTCCTGGTCACCGCCCCCTCCCGGAGCGTCGAGCGGGGGCCCGAGACAATGCCTGGCCCGGAGAACGACTCGACCCGGCCCGGGCAAGGGGTGCAGGATGGATGAGCCCGCCACGCTCGAGCCGGCGTTCCCGGTTGTGGCGATGGTCGCCTCGGTCGGCGGGCTCGCGGCGCTCACCGCCGTGCTCTCGCACCTGCCCGGCGACTTCGGGGCCGCCGTGGTGATCGTGCAGCACCTCGCCCCGAATCGCCCGAGCCTGCTGGCTCCGATCCTTGGCCAGTCGATCGCCTTGCCGATCCGCGAGGCCCGGCAAGGCGATCGGCTCCGTTCCGGCCTTGCCCTCGTTGCCCCGCCAGACCATCACCTGATCGTCCAATCCGAGGCGATCCTCGCCCTGACCTCAACTACACGAGTGCATTACTCCCGACCGTCGGCCGATGCCCTCCTCGAATCCCTCGGCCGCGAACTTGGGCCCCGGGCCATCGCGGTCATCCTTACGGGTTCCGGAAATGACGGCGCCGGGGGCGCCCGGATCGTCAAGCAGGCCGGCGGGATCGTCCTTGCTCAGGATCGAGCCACCTCCCAGAGTTTTGGGATGCCCGGCGCCGCCATCCAGACCGGATGTGTCGACGCGGTCCTCCCGCTCCATCAGATTGCTCCGACCCTCGTCCAGCTTGTCCGTGCAACCACCGCCCGTGATCGTCCGCGGCCCGCACAGGAATGATCGAAGACCCATGGCCAATGACCCGACCGAAGAACCCATGCGTCCCCAGGACCCCCAGCACAATCTCGAATTTGAGCAACTGCTGGAGCATCTCCGGCGCAGCCGGGGGTTCGACTTCACCGGCTACAAGCGGGCGAGCCTGATGCGCCGCGTCAACAAGCGGATGCACCAGATCGGTGCGACCAACTACACCCATTACACCGACTACCTGGAAGTCCACCCCGAGGAATTCGCCCGGCTCTTCGACACCATTCTGATCAACGTGACGGCCTTCTTCCGCGACCCCTCGGCCTGGGAGGCGATCACCTCGCAGGTGATCCCGAGGATCCTGGCCAGCAAGCAGCCCGACGACCCGGTCCGGGTCTGGAGCGCTGGGTGCGCCTCGGGTGAGGAGGCCTACACACTGGCGATCGTTCTGGCCGAGGCCCTCGGAATCGCGGCGTTTCGCGACCGCGTGAAAATCTACGCGACCGACGTCGACGAGGAGGCACTCGCCCGCGCCCGGCAGGCGTCGTACACCGCGCGCGAGGTTCAGGCGATCCCGCCGGAATGGCTCGCCAGGTACTTCGAGGAGAACAACGGCCGATTCATTTTCCACAAGGATCTCCGCCGCTCGGTGATCTTCGGCCGGCACGACCTGATCCAGGACGCCCCGATCTCTCGGATCGACCTGCTCTCGTGCCGAAATACCCTGATGTACCTCAACACGGAGACGCAGGCCCGCATTCTCGAGCGGCTGCACTTCGCGCTGCACGAGCGAGGCTTCCTCTTTCTGGGGAAGGCTGAGACTCTGCTGACTTACAACAACGCTTTCATCCCGGTGGACCTCAAGAGGAGGATCTTCGCCAAGGTCGCGCGAGGAAACCTGCGCGACCGCCTGCTCGTCATGGCCCGGACCGGGAGCGAGGAGGCGGTCAACCACCTGGTCGGCCACGTCCGGATCCGGGAGAGCGCCTTCGATGCCGCGCCGGTGGCCCAGGTCGTCGTCGACTTCGGCGGGACGCTCACGCTCGCCAATGAGCGATCTCGAATTCTCTTCAAGATCGCCTCGTCGGACCTCGGCCAGCCGCTCCAGGATCTGCAACTCTCCTACCGGCCGGTCGAACTTCGGTCGTGCATCGACCGCGCCTACACCGAGCGGCGGGAGATCGTGCTGAAGGATGTCGCCTGGTCGATCAGCGTCAGCGAGACGACGTATTTCGACGTCTACGTGACCCCGCTGATGGATGCCGGCGGGTCGATCCTGGGCGCGAGCGTGACCTTCGTTGACACGACGGCCGCCAAGCGGATCGCCGACGAGCACCAGCGCTCCGCCCGAGAACTGGAGACGGCCAACGAGGAATTGCAGTCGACCAACGAGGAACTGGAGACAACGAATGAGGAGCTGCAATCCACCGTCGAGGAGCTGGAGACGACGAGTGAGGAGCTCCAGTCGACCAACGAGGAACTGGAGACGATGAACGAGGAGCTCCAGTCGACCAACGAGGAACTGGAGACCGTCAACGAGGAGCTGCGCAGGCGGAGCAACGAGTGGAAGCGTGTCAACACTTTCCTGGAGTCGATCCTCGGCAGCCTCCGTGAGGCGGTGGTGGTGGTCGACCGCGAGTTCCTGATCCTGGTCTGGAACCCGAGGGCCGAGGACCTCTGGGGGCTCCGTGCGGAGGAGGTCCGGTCGAAGAACCTGCTGAGCCTCGACATCGGCCTGCCGGTCGAGCGGCTCAAGCCGGCGCTCCGGGGCTGTCTCACCGGCGAGGCCCCGTTCCCGGACTTCAGCCACAAGGCGACGAACCGTCGCGGCAAGGCGATCGACTGCCGGATCACCTGCATGCCGATGACCTCAGCGGATGCCGGGGTCATCGGCGTGATCCTGATGATGAACGAGCAGTCCGACGGGACCGCGGGCGAGCCGTCCGGCCTCCCGAACGCCGCCGCGCCCTGAGTTCGTCACGAGGACCGCCGCGAAGGCCATTGGCACCGTCGGCGGGAATTCTGTCGACGCTCATCTCGCGGCGATCGGCACCCGGACAACGAACCGGCTTCCGCAGCCGGAGCCGTCGCTCTGGGCAACGACGGTCCCGCCGTGCAGCTCGACGAGGCTCTTGACCAGCGCCAGTCCAATCCCCAGACCGCTCCGGCTCCGGTCGTGCCCGGCATCGACCTGGCGATAAAGCTCGAAGAGTCCGTTCAACGCTTCGGGGGAAAGCCCGATCCCGTTGTCGCAGACCTCGACGACGGCCGTGTCCCCCTCCTGCCAGACCGAGACCACGATCCGGCCGCCCGGATCCGTGTATTTCGTCGCATTGACCAGCAGGTTAGCAACGACCTGCTCAAACCGGGTCGGATCGAGATCGGCGATCACCGGCTCGTCGGGGAGGGACAGCACCAGCTCGTGCGACCTCTCGACGATCTGCGGGCGGACCCGGTCGACGGCCCGGGAGACGGGCTCGGCCAGGCTGGTCCGCTGCCGGCGCAGCGCCAGCTTGCCGCGCGAAATCCGGGCGACATCGAACAGGTCCTCGATCAGACGGGTCATGTGCCGGACCTGGCGGACGATCACTTCGCGTGCCTCGGAGACCAACTCGGGATTGGCCACCTCAGGCTCGAGCAGGAAGGCGCTGGTCTGGATGGCGGAGAGCGGATTGCGCAGCTCATGGGCGAGCGTCGCGAGAAACTCCTCCTTGCGGCGGTCGGCCTCGAGAAGGTCTTGATGGCGAATGGCGTTCTCGAGGGCGTCGGCCGCCTGGACCATGTACTGCTCGATCAACTGGATTTGCCGCTCGGAGGGCCGGTGCGGCTCGCGGAAGAACATGGTGATCGTTCCCAGCAGTTCCTGCCGGCGATCCTGGATCGGGACGAGGAACAGAGCCCGAACCCCGCCCAAAGCGGCCCGATCGGCCCACGCCAGGGCGTCCGGCTGGGCGTCGATGTCTTCGATCACCATCGGAGGCCCGCACCGGACCGCCATGTCATGCACGAAGTCGCCACTCCGGGCGTGGGTGAGCCCCTCGAAGTCCTCGGGCGAGAGGCCGAGAGCGGCGACCGCCTCCAGATGGCCGACCTCGGCGAGATAGCGGTAGAAGAGGCCCCTCTCGGCGCCCAGGATCGCCGCGGTCGACGTGAGGATCTCCTCGGCGATCGAGCCCAGGTCGATCGTCGCGAGTAATTGCCCGCCGAGCAGGTGGAGGTGCCAGGCGTCGGTGAGGTTCTCGGCCAGCTTCCGGCGATCGGAATAGAGCTGCCGCTCGACCTTCTTGCGACGGCCGATCTCCCAGAGGTAGCCGCGGAGCCGACGTGCCCGCCCCTGAGCGTCCGACTCCACCGAGATCGACTCGCGGAACCAGACGACCCGCCCATCCGCCGCAACGAGCCGGTATTCCTGCTGGCACCCTCGCCCCTCGCGGACGCAAAGCGACCGGCGCGACCGTGCCAACGCCCGGTCCTCCGGGTGGACGATCTCGCTCCAGAACTCCGGTTCCTCCAGCCAGTCCCCCAACGGGTATCCCAGAACGCGCTCGGCCCTCGGGCTGATGTACGAGTAGCGGCCCGTCGTCGCGTCCGCCTCCCAGACGATCATCTCGATCCCCTGGATCAGGGCCCGGAGCGCCTCGGCCTCGTCTTCAGCCCGGTGCTGGCCCCAGCCCTCGGACGGATTGAAAGGAAGGCCCACCGTCACCCGTCCCGGTCCGGACGAGGGCTCCTGGCCCGTCTCGCAGACCTCGCGGATGAGCCAGCGGAGGGACGTTGGCGTCCCGTCGAGATCGCGCACCACCGCCGCGGTCATCGCGGCGGCGAACTCGGACGCGCTCCTCGGCTGGAGCCGGACGGACCATCCGTCGCGACGGCCCACCTTCGCCAGCCGGTTGAGCCCGCCCCGGAACGCCAGCCGATCCGACATCGCCACGAAATTCGCCAGCGGCTTCCCCGCCAGGAAATACGGCGCAGTGCCCAGTAACTCCCCTGCGGCCTGGTTCGCCTCGAGGATCACCCCATAGAGGTCCGTCACCAGGTAGGCGTCGGGCGCGAAGTTGAAGAGGTCCACGTACCGACGCCGCTCCTCCTCGATCCGCCGACGCGACTCCACCAACTCGGTGTTCTGCTGCCTGAGCTCCTCCTCAGCGACCCGCAACTCCTCCATCGAGACGTTGAGAGTCTCCGAGGTCTCCTCCCAGATCGCACGAAGGAACGTGGGCTCGAGATCGGGCAACGGAGTGAGATGTGCAAGGCGATCCTGTATCGTTTGGAGCTGGCGTGAGAACTCGTCGAGATCCATCATCTAGGCCTCCATCGACGATCGCGGGGCCCATTGGTCGACCTGCGTCACTTTCTCGCCCTCGCGTTCTCGCTCGACGACACGGTCCAGAAGACCATGCGCCGGGCCTGGCTGGTGGCGGGCTGGTCGGGAACTGCCATCGATATGCCAACGGTGTACCAGTTGGCGCGCACGACGAAAGTTGAAGTTCCGACCCCCTTACGGAACCTCCACCATGCATCCGGATGGAACCCGTGTGGGAAGTGCCCTGGTTCGGTTGCGATCGATCCGAAGGACAGGCTTGCAAACACAGGAGTGCGATTCTACCCCGATCGCCACGGTGGGACAACCGTTGGCCGCGGAAATCCGGACAAAGAGAGGAGAAAATACTGGCCGCCGCCCATCGGGTCGATCGAGACCGTCGACCTCGCTGATGGGCTCAGAGTTTGTGAAAGATTCCGAGGGAAGATTTTCTATTCAAGATTTCAGATTCCATGAATGCAATGTCTTGCTGATCCGAGACTTACATCCATTCGAAATCTTGAATCTGTTATCCGGAATCGATACTTTCACCGCTGCTCAGAGGGCGTGGCGAGGCCATTGAGGATGGGGATCGCGGGGCGTCCGGGTCGACTCGCTCCGGATCTGGTCCATCTCGAGGCGGACGCGGTCGGAGTCGGCGGCACGGCCGAGCTGGCGATAGGTGAGAGCGAGGCTGTAGAGGACGGTGTGGTTGTGTGGGTCGAGCATCCGGGCCCGCTCGAGCTCGGGGAGGGCTTCCGCCGGCCGGCCGCGCTGGAGGGCGATCCGTGCGAGTCCGACGTGGGGCGCCGAGAGGGTCGGGTCGGACTCGGCCGACTCTCGGAAATACCGGACCGCCTCGTCGAGATCACCTCGGAGGAAATAGGTCTGAGCGAGGCGGGCGACCAGGTCGGGATCGCGGGCCGATTCGAGCGCCCGGCGGAGGTATCGTGCGGAGTCCTCAACCCGGCCGCACTCGACGAGATCCTCGGTGAGCTGTCGCCAGAAGAGCGACCGTAAGGCCGGCATCTGCTCAAGGCCGGGGTCGAGCCGGAGAACCGTCTCAAACGCCTCGACGGCCCGCTGAGGGTTCTCGTCGTTGTGGTAGACCGTGCCGCGGAGCATGGCGCCAAGGACCGCGCCACCCTCGACGCCGTCGAGCCGGCCGGCCAGGCGAAGGAGTTCGTCCTTGTCGTTCTCGGCGAGCAGGACGGCGGCGAACCGTCGCATCGCGGTGATGTTGGTGGGGTCGTCCTCGAGGATCTCGCGGTAGGCGGGGATCGCACGCTCAGGATGCGGGCTCCGAACCAGGCCGAAGGCACGCACCTGGCGATCGGCCAGCGAGAGCCGGCCAGCGCGGGCGTAGTAGGGTTCGGCGCGGTCGGCGAAGTCGAGCCGGCTGAGACAGAGCGCCGCCAGCCGGGCGGCCTCTCGGCTCCAGGGGCGTCGGTCAAGGTGGTCGAGGGCGTGGCCGAGACAGCCAGGTAGATCCACCCGATTATAGGCGTGCTCGGCCCGATCGAGGGCATCGGATCGCGTGAGGTTCCAGGCGGTGAGGATCGCCAGGGCGAGCATCGCCGTGGCGAACAGGGGCGGCCTGCGCCGGCGGATCCGGCGCGGCCTTTCCGTGTCGGTCGTTTCCATGGGCGATGACGTGGCGAGAGGATCGAGTGGAATCATGAAAACGTCAAGGGGCCGGGCGGACCGCCCAGAGGCGAGTCGGCCCGGCCCTCGATGGAGCGCAAGAATCAAAGCTGCTCGATGCTCACGACGTCATTGTTGGCGATGGTCGCGATCGAGAAGTAGGGCTGGTAGCCCACGGTGGCCTTCACGAAGTGGACCGAGCCGTCGGCGAACAGCATGTTCACACCGCCGGGGTGGTGCGAGCTGGCGTTGATGGCCGTGATCGTCGCCCGGGCGTCGCCCCATTCCTGTTCCTGGTCGGAGTAGGCACAGGCGTAGCGGTTGGGAGTGACGGTGTGGGAGTAGATCTTCGGGCAGTAGGCCCACCACTCGCCCTTCCAGCTCCACGCCTGCGCCGTGGTCTGGAAATTGACCTGGCAAGCCTGGTTGAACTGGAAGTCGGTGGAGTAGGTGTTTGAGGAGGCTTTGTTGGGGAAGTAATAAATCATCCCCAGACCATTCTTGCCGGGAAGGCCGGTCGCGGTTCCCTTGACCCACTCGCTGAAGAGGGCGGAGTTGCTGGTGCCGTCGGTGAAGCTGGCGATGGTGACCACGCGCTGCATGGCACCGTCCCAGGTCGAGGCGGTGTAGGCCGGGCCGTTTTCGGTCCAGTTGCCGGTTGAGCCGGCCGAGGCGCCGGGCTGGAGCCCGTTGATCCGCCGGTTGGTGCCGACGTTCATCGGGTAATTGCAGGCACCGACACGCTGGCTCTGGCCGTTCACGGTATAGGTACCGGACGAGCCGGGATTCGGGTCGGAGGGGCAAAGGAACGCCGAGATCTGCATGGTCAGCACGGTGTACTGGAACATCCCGTAATAGCCGCCCGAAGAGTTGTCGGGCGGATTGGGCGTGGTGTTGCTACCGCCCTCCAGGCCGTTCCAGCGGGCGCCGAAGTTCCAGTTCATCGAGTTGTACGCCGCCTGCTGCTCGATGTACGGCAGAAGCCGGGCGTGAACCGACTGGTTCTGGTTGGGCATCTTGGTGCCCCAGGGCTGGTCGACGTGCGAC
>DAIDJI010000094.1 GCA_027451455.1 Planctomycetales bacterium
TGCTGCGTCAGCATCACGAAGCCGTTCGGGGCGCCGTTGCCGAAGGAGTTGGCGAGCGAGGGCGCGCCGTTCGGGTCGAGCGGCTGCGTCACCCACGCGAAGCGGCCGACGAACAGCGAGGAGCCGGAGACGAGGCCGCCGGGGCCGGCGTCACGCCGAAGGTCAGAAGCCCAAGCGAGGCCGACGGCGAAAGACCCACGCTACTCGCCTGGAGCGTGTACCCGGTACCGGGCTGGCTCACCGTTAGCCCGGCAAACGTCGCGAGCCCGTTCGAGAATCCCTGGATTGTCGAGCCGCCGAACGTTCCGCCGCCCGGGTTGTTCGACAGGGCCAGGGTCGCGCTGCCGGTGTAGGTCGGATCGACGTTGCCATACGGGTCCTCGGCCGCCAGCACCAGTTCGAAGGCCGCACCCGCAACCACGGACGATGGCGGCGGCGAGAGCGCCACGAGCTGTGTCGCAGCGCCGGCCTTCACGTCCACCGGGAACGAGCCGGTCGCCATCGACGTCGGCGCGTCGGTGCTCGAGCTGATCGCCTGCATCGCGTAGCCGTCGGCGGCGATATCCATTGTCAGTCCGGTGAACGTCGCTAGGCCCGCATTGAACGGCTCAGTCGCCGATCCTCCCAGCGCGGTTCGGCCGGGATTGGTGGTAAGGGCAACCGTCACGGTCCCTGGAAACGAGGCGTTCACGTTGCCGTACTGGTCCTCGGCGGCGACGACCAGGCCGAACCCTGCGCCGGCCGTGACATCGCCGGGCGGCGGCGTCGTGACGACGAGCTTCGCGACCGTTCCGGCGGTCACAGTGAGGGGGGCTGTCGTTAACGAGGGCAGCCCGCTCGCCGAGACCTGAAGCGTGAAGTCGGTCCCGGCATTGACGAGGCTCAGTCCAGAGAACGTTCCAACGCCTCCAGACACCGGGGCCGTCAGCGGTCCGCCAAGCGTTCCCTCGGCCTGAGGACTGCTCGCGGCGACCGCGAGATTGCCGCTGTACCCAGCCACGCGATTGCCGTACTGGTCCTCGATCGCGACGGAGAGTCCAAACGGCTGGCCAGCCACCACGGTAGAAGGAGGAGACGACGTCACCATCATCTGCGACGCCGAGGCCGGCTGCACCGTCAGCGGAATCCCACCCGTCGGCGACAAACCGGCGCTCAGGGCGACGATCTGATAACCGGTCCCGGCCGTGTCGAGCGAGAGCGCGGTGATCGGCGCGAGGCCGTTGCTGAAGGGAACGTTAACCTGTCCCGAAAGTGATCCCCCGCCCGAGAGCGCGACCGTCACCGTCCCGGTCGTCCCGGGAAAGACGTTGCCAAACGGGTCGGCCTCCGCCAGCACCATTCCAAATGTGGCGCCCGCGGTCACCGTCGCCGGCGGCGGCGAGACAACGATCAGGTGGGTGGCTGTCGCGGCGTTAACAGCGATCGGAGGCGACTGGGTGCCGCTGACGCCGGTCGAGGTCGTCGCCACGGACAGAACCGTGTTCGCAGCCGTATCGAGCTGGAGCCTGGAAAAATCGGCCACGCCCGCAACCGCGGCCACGGTAACCGCCCCGCCAGGGTTGCTCAGACCGCTCACCGTGACGTTCCCGGTGAAGCTCGTATCCACGTTCCCGGACGCATCCTCGGCCGAGATGCTCATCGCGAACGAGGTCCCGGCTGTCAGGGTCGACGGCGGCGGCGAGGTCACGACCAGTTGCGATGCCGAGAGGGTCTGTCGGACTTCCAGCGGCTCGATGCAGGGGCGGTAAGATCGCCGGGCTGGGGACGGCGTCTCCGTTCGCGGGCGCGCGCGGGGCGGCATGGGGACTCTCCAGGCGTTCGTGGCGTCGCTAAGCCATAGCCTACGACGCGGGCGGACGGGATCCGCCTCCATCTCCCCAGATTTCCCGAGCCGCCCAGTACCAGAATCAGGGGCGTCGGTCCTGTTCGCGGAGGAATCGTCGGTTGCGGTCGATGTGATAATGGCAGAGCGCGATGGCGCAGGCGTCGGCGACGTCGTGGGGCTCGGGAAGCCGGTCCAGGCCCAGTTCCGTCATGATCGCGTGCTGGATCTGAGATTTGGGGGCGCGTCCGCTCCCGGTGAGCGTCTTCTTGATCCGGGTCGGCGCATAGCCAACAACCGGTGTCTCGCGGAGCGCAGCGGCCAGCACGATCACGCCCCTTGCATGAGCCATCAGGATCGAGGTTCGGGGGAAGTTGACGTGGCTATGCACCTGTTCCAGCGCCACGGCGCCGGGGGGAAAGGCGTCGAGCACCTCGACAATCCCCCGGTGGATCCAGGCCAGCCGATCGCCCATTGTCTTGCAGCCGGTGCCAGGGCGGATCACGCCGGCCTCGACAACGAAAGCCCCGCGCGCCGAGGGCTCAACCACCGCATAACCCGTCACATTCAGGCCGGGATCGATCCCCACGACCCGGTCGATCACGGCGCCGTTCCCGGTCGTAGCATCGCGCGAGGCGGTCGCCATCGGTGACGGTCTCCTTCCTGGAGTCGCTGGGTTCCGCGAGGTGGCGTTCGGGCGCCCGCGCCGGAGACGCCGGGTCGCCCCTCCGCTACGGATTCTTGCGGGGCTCGATGCGCCATTTGGAGCCGTCGGGCCGATCCTCGATAACGACGCCGAGACCGGCGAGACGGTCGCGGACCTCGTCGGCGAGGGCGAAGTTCTTTTCCTTCCGGAGGCGGTTGCGAAGGTCGACCAGCAGCAAGAGCAGGTCGTTCGTCAGCGCGCCTTCGGAAACGTCTGGCCGGGCGGGCGCTCGGAGGAACAGGCCGAGGATCGCGGTCAGCTCGCGGAGGATCAGCATTCCCGATCGGTACTCTTCTCGCCGGCCGGGGCGGTCGAGGTCCGGCTCGTTCGCGAACCGGTTCAGAGCGTGGGCGATCTCGAAGAGCTCTCCGAGCGCCCCTCCGGTGTTGAAGTCGTCGTCCATCGCATCGAGGAACCGTTCGCGGTGCTCGGCGACCTCGCGGAGCATCGCCGAGCCGCCAGGGTCGATGTCGCGACGGCGTGCCGGCGCCTCCATCGCATGGAACGACTCGCCGGTTAACTCGGCGAACCGTTCGAAGGCCCGGGAGAAGGTCTGCAACCCGCGGTCGATCTCGTCGAGTCGACCGGGTCCGAAGTCGATCGGCCGCCGATAATGGCTGGAGAGCAGAAGCGCCCGCAATGTGTCCGGCGCATGCGCCCTGAGCAGATCGCTCATCAGGACAACCGTGTCGGGGTCGGACTTGGAGATCTTCCGTCCCTTGTTCGTGAGCAGGCCATTGTGTAGCCAGAACGTGGCGAAGGTCTCGCCGCTGAAGCACTCGGACTGCACCAGCTCGTTCTCGTGATGCGGGAAGACCAGGTCGACACCTCCGCCGTGGATGTCGAAGTGGCGGCCGAGGATTTTCATGCTCATCGCCGAGCACTCGATGTGCCACCCTGGTCGGCCGGCTCCCCACGGACTCTCCCACGACGGCTCGCCGGGCTTCGACCGCTTCCAGAGCGCGAAGTCGCCGGGGTGGCGCTTCAGCGCCGTCGGCTCGATCCGGGCGCCCGCCATGAGTTCCTCGGGATCTCGATGGCTGAGCTTGCCGTAGTCGGGCGCCTTACCGACCTCGAAGTAAACGTCGCCGCCCGACTCGTAGGCGAACCCCCTGGCAATCAGCTCGCGATTGATCTCGATGATCTCGGCGATATGCTCCGTGGCTCGGGGCATCCGGTCGATCCCGTCGACCGATAACGCCGCGAGGCAATCGAGGTAATCGCGAGTGATGCGTCCGGCCAGCTCGGCGACGGTCGTTCCCTCTTTTTGCGCCTGGACGATCAGCTTGTCGTCGACGTCGGTGATGTTAACGACCCAGGTGACCTCGTATCCGGCGTAGGTCAGGTAGCGCTTGATCGTGTCGAAGATGACCGGGCCGACCATGTGGCCGATGTGGCTGGGCGAGTAGACTGTCGGACCGCAGACGTACATCCCGACCTTGCCGGGGACGACGGTCCGGAAAGGCTCCTTGGCCTGGGTCATCGTGTTATAGACGCGCAGCGGCATGTCAGACGAACTCCGATCGATCTCTCGCGGCCGGGCTGGCGGCGGCCTCAATGAGGGTGACGGCCTCGCAGGCGATCGCCTCGCCCCGGCCGATCGGGCCGACCCGCTCGCCGGTCTTGGCCTTGACGTTGACCAGATCCTCGCCGACACCGAGCAGCCGCGCGAGATTCGCCCGGATGATCGGCTTGTGCGGGCCGAGCTTCGGCTCCTGGGCGTGGACAATCACGTCGCAATTGACGACCCGCCAGCCGGCCTGCCCGATCCGGTCGACCACCTCGGCGAGCAACCGGGTGCTGTCGAGTCCCTTCCACCTTGGGTCGGTGTCGGGGTAGTGCTCGCCGATGTCGCCCATCCCGGCGGCGCCGAGGAGAGCGTCGGCGACCGCGTGGCAAACCACGTCGGCGTCCGAATGCCCGACCAGCCCCCTCGGGTGCTCGATTCGGAGCCCCCCCAGGATCAGAGGGCGCCCTTCTTCCATCCGATGCGTGTCGTGGCCGATCCCGATCCGCAAGCGCCTAGCTCCCCGCATCTCCGGGACACGGGCGCGGCTCCCTCACCGACGCCCACCCGCCCGTTCCGAGGCCAGTCCTTAAGGTAGCGTTTTCCCGCCCAACTGACCATCCCGCCATCCCGCCGTCCCGCCATCCCACGGCTCGCACCCCAGGGGAGAACCTGGCTCCACTCGTCCCCTCAGAAGGCGATTCGCCCGCTTCTGAGCCGGCACGGCGCTTGCGAGATCCGTTGCGGCGAGCCGCGGCGACTGATAACTTAGAAGTTCAGGAGAGCAGCGTCCCTGGTCGGACGCGCGCCATCCCCTCCGAGTGGCCGCCCATGAGCGATCCTTTGACCTGGTCGCCGATCCGCCTCGGCCGATGGTTCGGCACGTCGGTCCGGGTCCACATCGTGCTGATCGTCTTTGTGGCCTGGTCGCTTCTCGCTGCGCTCTTCTGGCCTGGGGCCGAGGCGCCCCTGCCGCACGTGCTTCATACGGCCGAATGGCTCGGCCTGCTGTTGCTCGCGCTGGTGCTCCATGAAATGGGCCATGCGGCGGCGGCCTCCTGGCTGGAATGCGATCAGGACGAGGTCCATCTCTGGCCGATGGGGAATCTGGTTGGACCCTCGTTTTCGATCCGGTCCGGCGAGCATTACTGGGTCGCCCTGGTCGGCCCGATTACCAGTGCCTTCCTCTTCCTGGTAACCACGATCGGATTGCGGGTGCTGGCCGGGGCGCACGTCCCCTGGTCGCCGTTCGGCAATGGCAAGGCCGACTTCGGCGCTCCGATGATGGCTCAGGGTCTGGCGCCGGCGGGTGGGGTCGTCTGGGCCACCGGCTGGTTTGCGTACTGGAACTGGGTTCTCCTGCTGGCGAACCTGATCCCGGCCCTGCCCTTTGACTTCGGCCGGGCGTTCCGAGCCTGGCAGGGAAGCCACTCGCCGATCGCCTCGCGCGACAACCCAGCCGCCTTCTGGACAGCCCGGAGTTGTGTCCTGGTCCTGGGTGCCGTCGGGCTCCTCCGTCTGGTCATTAGCCTGGGCGGCGATGGATGGGTCCTGATCGGCCTGGCGCTGGTGGTCGAGTCGATGGTTCGGATCGAGGCCCGGATGCTTGAGGAAGGCGGCTACTTCGACGACGGCCTCTTCGGCTATGACTTCTCCGAAGGTTACACCAGCCTCGAAGCCGGTACAGCCGCCGCTGGTCCCCATCCTGAGAGTGCCCTGAAGCGGTGGCGGCGGCGGCGGTCGGAACTCCGCCGCGAGCGACGTATGGCACGCGAGGCCGCCGAGGAGCGGCGGATGGACGAGATCTTGACGAAGCTCTACAACGAGGGCCGTTCCTCTCTCACCGACGAGGAAACTCGGTTCCTCGTCCGGGTCAGCGTCCGGCTCCGCAACCGGACCAAGCCGACGTGAGCAGGCTCCTTCAGGCGATAGCGCGGCGGCCGATAGCGCTCGACGCCGGCATGGGGACGCGCCTGATCGCCCTCGGTCTCGACCCGCGCCACGACGATCCTTCTCTGTGGAACGTCGATCGCCCCGCCGAGGTCGCCGGAGTTCACGCCCGCGACGCCCGAGCCGGCGCCGTCGCCCTTCTGACGAACACCTTTGGCGCGAATCGGTCCTGGCTTTCGCGATTCGACCGCGTGAACGATCTCAAGAAGGTAAACCGGGCCGCCGTGGAGCTGGCGCGTGGTGCGGCCGGAGAATCGGGGTTTGTCCTCGGCGATATCGGACCCACTGCCGCGGACGGGATCGGAGCAGCCCGGGAACAGGCCGAAATCCTGATGGAGGCTGGCGTCGACGGACTGGTCCTTGAGACGTTCCCTCTTGAAGCCGCGATCGCCGATCTCCGGGAACTCGCCTCGATCCCGGGACGGCCGCCATTGATCGCCAGCCTTTGGGCCTGGCCCGAACCGGTCGAGGCTGCCGCCCGTCGCCTGGTCGATGCCGGCGCCGATGTGATCGGGTCGAACTGCCGCCCGGCCTTGCCCGAAATGCTGGAAGAGGTCCGACGACTGGCATCCGCGGTACCCGTTCCGCTGCTCGTCAAGCCAGGAATCGATCCCGACGATCCGGAGGGTTCTTCGACGCCGTCGACATTCGCCTCCGCGGTCCGCAAGCTCGTCAGGTACAATGTTCGTATGATCGGCGGGTGCTGTGGGACCACCGAGGCGCACGTCGAGGCGGTCGCCGGGGCGATCGCCGCACTCGACTCGCCTCCGATCGACTCGACCCGTCAAGGACCCGCGACGTGACCACGGCCCGAAAGCCCCGAAAACCGAAGCCGACTCGCGCCGAGTTGAAGCCGGGCGAATGCCTTTGCGACCACTGCACCGGCAAGTGCTGCCGGTATTTCTCACTCCCGATCGACACCCCGACCACCTGGGATGACTACGACGCCATCCGATGGTACCTCGCCCACGAAAAGGTCATGATCTACGTCGAAAAGGGGACGTGGTATCTGCTCGTGATGACACGGTGCAACTTTCTCAGGCCGGACAATCGCTGCGGGATCTACTTCAACCGGCCGAAAATCTGTCGAGAATACAAGACCAACAACTGCGAGTACGATTCGGACTGGTCGTTCGAGCGAATCTTCGAGACACCCGAACAACTCTGGGAATATGCCGAGGCGGTCCTGCCGCCGCGTCGCCGGCCGAGGATGCGCGGTCCTCGACTGCCGATCGTGACGATCGACGGCCGGAATCCGAGGCCGGAGCATTGACCGCGCCGGCCGAATCCGGATGATGGGACGTGCGGCAGGCGAACCGTCGACTCAGAGTCCGATCCGAGAAGTACGGCGATGGCGAGGCGTTCCAACCATTATGAAGCCGCTTTTGAAGGATTCGTCCGATCGCTGCGCGTCCCCTGCGTGGCGATCGACGAGACGCGCCGCGCCATTTTCGGTGAGGATGGCCTCAAGAATCCGGACTTCCTGCTCTACCCTGCCTTCGCCTCGAACCTGGTGGTCGAGGTGAAGGGGAAGAAAGGAAAGGATTCGCGCGGCCTCCGGGCCTGGGAGAACTGGGTCACGACCGACGACCTCGAGGCCCTGGTCCGCTGGCAGGCGATCTTCGGACCCGGGTTTCGCTCGGTCCTGGTCTTCGCTTACGCCGAGCCGATCGCCGCGTTTCCGCTGCCGGGCGATAACGGCGCCTACGAATTCCGGGGGCGCGAGTATCGCTTCTGGGCGATCGAGCTGGACGACTACGTGGCCCACCTGCGATCGCGGGGTCCGTCGTGGAAGGCGGTGGCAATGGCCCGCCGCGAGTTCCGTCGACGGGTCCGGCCGCTTCGGGAATGGCTCCCGATGACCGGAGAATCCGACCGCCGTCCGCTGGCCCTCCGCGACCCCTCGAAAAGCCGATCACGAACCTCGGCCCAGGTCCGACAGGGAACGCCGCCCACTTTCTAACCACCCACGTGGAATCTCGACGGAGCCCGAAGATATGTCCGGTATCGCGAAGCGGATCGCCCCCTTGATGATGGCCCTTGGCCTGCTCCTGGTTCCGGCCGCACAGCCCACGGTCCGGGCCCAGGAAGAGGCCCCGGCATCGGGCGGCGAGTCGAAAGGGGATCCGGTTCCCGGCTACCTGGGAGCCGGCCTGATCACCTTGCTGGTTCTCTTCATCATGGGGAAGTCGGCCCGACGCTGACGGTGGCCGACGGCGTGGGCCGCAAACCGGAGGCGCGTCTTGGAGAGAACGTCGACGATCGACTGGGAGGTCATCCGGGAGGAGCAGTTCCCGGTCGCCCATCGGTGGGCCTATCTGGACCACGCGGCGGTTTCTCCGCTCCCCCGCCGGGCGGGCGATGCTCTGCGCCACTGGGCCGAGGCTCAGGAGCGCGACGGCGTCGTCATCTGGCCCGAGCACGGCAGCCGGGTGGAAGAGATAAGAGGGACGGTCGCCGCACTGCTCAACGCGCACCGAGACGAGATCGCCTTCGTCGCCAGCACGACTCACGGGATTGGCCTGATTGCCGAGGGTTTCCCCTGGAAGCCTGGCGACACGGTCGTCACCGCCGCTGATGAGTACCCGTCGAATCTCTTCCCCTGGATGAACCTCGAGTCACGCGGTGTCTCGGTGCGGTTGGTCCCGACCCGAGAAGGCCGGATCTGGCCCGAGGACCTCGTCAAGGCGATCGATCGAACGACCCGACTCCTGGCCATCAGTCACGTCGAGTTTGCCACCGGCTTTCGGAACGACCTCGATATCCTGGTGGAACTCTGTCACGAACGCGAGGTCGCGCTCTTCGTCGACGCGATTCAGGGGCTCGGACCACACCGGATTGATGTCCGTCGGACGCCGATCGACTTTCTGGCAGCGGATGGCCACAAGTGGCTCCTCGGCCCCGAGGGTGCCGGCCTGATGTATGTCCGCGGCGACTGGATCGACCGCCTCCGGCCGATCGGAGTCGGATGGCATAGCGTGGTCGGGTCGTACAACGCGCCGGTCCCCGAGTTCCGCCTCAAGCCGAGCGCCCAGCGCTGGGAGGGTGGCTCGTGCAACATGCCTGGTCTCCTCGCCCTGGGGGCCAGCCTCGATCTCTTCTTCGAGTGGGGACTCGACGCCGTCGTCGATCGAATCGCCGATCGCGCCGAGGCCGTCCGCGAGCGCGCCCTCGCGGCCGGCTGGTCGATCCACGGCTCCGTCCGCCCCGAGGACCGTTCTGGGATCGTCGTGATCGAGAAAGAAGGGGTCGACCCGGTCGTTGCGGCCCTCGAGCTGAAGCGAAGGGGCGTTGCCGTCGCCTGCCGGCGGGGACGGCTCCGGATCAGCCCCCACGTCTACAACAACAACGACGACCTTGCTCTCCTCGGATCGGTTCTGCTCTCCCTGGCCTGAAGAAGACGGCCCATCGAGGTTCCATGATGGAAAGGGAAGAAAAGATGCCCAGCGATCCCTATCGCAAGGCTGTCTTCACGGGAACGTTCGACCCGATGACGCTGGGTCACCTCGACGTGATTCGTCGAGGTCGGCTCCTTTTTGAGCACCTGGTGGTCGGGATCGGGGTGAACCCGAACAAGCAATCGCTCTTCAGCGTGGAAGAGCGGGTTGAGATGGCCCGGACCGTGACGGGAGCCTTTGACAATGTCAGCGTGGAAGCGTTCGAGGGGTTGACGGTCCATTACGTTCGCCAGATCGGGGCGAGGGTGATCCTCCGCGGTCTACGGACGCTTTCCGACATGGAATATGAGTTCGGGATGACGCTGACCAACCACAAACTCGACCCGCGGATCGACACGGTCTTCCTGATGGCCGACGCGGAGTACTCGCACGTCTCCAGCTCGCTGATCCGCCAGGTCGCGCGGTTCGGCGGGTCTGAGGCGCTGCAACGGTTTGTCCCCGAGGAACTGGTCGATCGCGTCCTCTCAAAGGCATCGTCCGCCGAGGGGCGGCTCACCGTCGCCCAGGCCGGGGATGAGAAGTAGCCGGCCCCGACGATCACCTGTCAACCGCGGGCCGACCTGGTCCGGTAGCCGATCGCCTGGAGCGCCTTCTCGGCCGCCTGAAGGCGATCGCCCTGAAGCTCAATGCGCCCGTCCTTCACCGTTCCACCCGCCCCGCAGGCGTTTTTGAGACGGGTCCCCAGCTCGTCCAGATCGTTGGCTTCCGAATCGAGACCGGTGATCACCGTGACGAGCTTCCCCTTTGCCCGCCGCTCGGTCGTCAGCCGTGCGGTCTGCTCGGCCGGGGGAATCCGATTCGGTTCCGAGACTCGCGGTGGACACGAGCATTCGGACTCCGGCCGATCGCAACGCTCGCAGCGCGGGGGACGATCCCATGGGGTTCCGGCGAACAGGCGGGACACGCGAATGTCTCCGGTTTGAAAATCGCAAGCGATCCGTGAACTCGTCCGAGAGAATACCTGGAATCCTTTGAGCGCGTCTCCGTCGAAAAGGCCGGCTCTCTGGTGGCGTTCGCCTCCTGTCACTCGTATCCGTTTCGACGTCACCGCGCCCCTAGCCGGGCGATGTCGCGCAGGTGGGGCAGTTCCTCGAAGTCGTCGCGGGTGACGGCCTCGATGAACCGGCGGAGGGTCAATTCGAGGTGGTCGGCGATCTCGGGGAACTGTTCCAGGACGTTGTGCTGGTCCCATCGATCCTCGGGCTTGCGGAACAGTTCGGGCGCTCGCGGCTCGTCGGGGTCCGACTCAGCCGGGACGACCAGGTGCCAGATGTGCGTCCGGATCGCGAACTCGGCGACATCCATCCCCAGGCAGGCGTAGTCGCGCACCTTGGTCTGCTCGCCCCGGATCAACGGGAGCAGGTCGTACCCGTGGAGGATCGGCTCGTCGCGCACCGGCGGCACGCCGAGCGCCGCGAGGGCCGTTGGGAGCAGGTCGACCGTCTGCACGATCGCCTGATGGCGAATGCCGCCGTGCCGGGCGCCTGGCATCCGGATGATCAGCGGCGTGTGAATGAGTTCCTCGTAAAGCCAGGGGCGGAACCGGCGGACGTACCCGTGCTCGCCGAGCGGCTCGCCCTGGTCGCTGGTGAAGATGATGAGCGTGTCGTCCATCCGACCGAGCCGGCCCATCGCCTCGAAGAGGACGCCCAGCCATCGGTCGACCATCGTCACCGTCCCGGCGTACGTCCGACGGAGCCGGAACAGCTCGGCCTCGCTCAGAACATCGCCGACCGCCCCGCCTGGGACGTCGATCAGTGCGGCGACCTCCTCGATATCGATCTCATCCTCGAGGTCGCCGGATTCCTCCTCGACAAGGTCGCCCTCCTCGCCGGCCTCGAACTCATCCGGCTCGACGGTGACGTACTGGTCGCGGTAGGGCTGCGGAGGGTCCCACGGACCATGAGGGCTGAAGACGTCGAGCCAGAGCAGGAACGGCTCTTTCTGGTTCCCTCTGCGCTCCAGCCAGTCGATTGCGGCCTTCACGGTGCGCGCGACGCCGGTGTTCTCCTCGTTGGTGTCCCACTTCAGGACGGCCCGGTTGCGGAGGTACTGCTCCCATCGCGTCTTCCAGAGCTCGAAATCGGGATCGTCGTCGGGCGGGAGGCGTAGACCGGGCTCGTCATCGATCGAGACGCCCCGGGCTCGGGGATCGTCCTTTGGGACGAGCGGGTCGTAACCCTGTCCTCGAATCCAGATGACCTCGTCGAACCCCCGGCCGTAGCCCATCCCGGTCTCGCGAAGCAGCGGGACGTCGGAGATGAGGGCCGACCGAACGCCCCGGCTCCAGAGGAGGTCGGGCAGGATTCGCTCGTCGGGCCGGAGCGGCGTCCAGCCGGCCTCGGGATCGGGGAATCCGTATCGACCGGTCCACCAGCTCCGACGGGTCGGGAGC
>DAIDJI010000095.1 GCA_027451455.1 Planctomycetales bacterium
AACCCGACGGTCGGACGGACCCGAGCGGAATTCCTCCCTCCCCTGAAGGAGAGGGACTCCTTCCGCCTTTATTTGAAAGTAGGGTTCTGAAGTAGGTCAGGCTGGAAAGCCTGACTTACTTCCGACGCCTACTCCTCGCCGGACTCTTCGCTTCGTGCGGGTCCGGCTGGAAAGCCTGACCTACTTCAAAACCTTATACTCGCCAGGCTCCTCGCTTTGTGCGAGTCCGGCTGGAAAGCCTGGACTACTTCCGAACCTTATACTCGCCAGGCTCTTCGCTTTGAGCGGGTCCGGCTGGAAAGCCTGACCTACTTCCGAACCTTATACTCGCCAGGCTCTTCGCTTCGAGCGCGTCGGGCTGGAATGCCGGACCTACTTCCGAACCTTATACTCGCCGGGCTCCTCGCTTCGAGCGGGTCAGATATGTTCGTCCCTACGGTTCCGGGATGATCCTCCGGGGCGTCATCGTCAACGGTGAAACCCGTAGATCGCACCGAGGGCGACTCGCCGGGTAGGATGAGGGGTGCAGACGTCGCCCCGACTCCCGAGATGGAGGATTCCGATGACCGCCTTGCTGAACCGCCTTCGCCGACGCCGCGAACACGCCCGCGCCGCGGCACACCTGACGTTCACCGTCTACACCCGGGCCGAGTGCTGCTGCTGCCACAAGGCGCTCGATCTCCTGCGCGAGAAACAGCCGCGATGGGGCTTCGCGATCGAGGAGGTCGACGTCGACTCCGACCCCGATCTGGTCGCGCAGCACGGGGCCGCGGTCCCGGTCGTCGCTATGAACGGCAAGGTCCGGTTCCGCGGCCTGGTGAATCCCGCACTGCTGGATCGGCTCCTCACGGCCGAGGGCCGATAGGGCGGCGCCCGATCAGAACGTGACCGGCTTGTTCAGCTTCCGACGGACCGCGACGAACTGCCCGGCGTGCATCAGCGAGTGAAGGCCGGCCATGTTCAGGACGTCGCAGACGGTCGGCGCCCAGGGCGGGAGCTTGCCGTCCCGCGTATCGGCGAGGTCGGCGTCGGAGATGCGGTCGAGCAGCGCCTGGAGGGCGTCGCGCTGCTGCTTCCAGAGCGCGAGGTACTCGTCCTTGGTCTTGTAGCCGGACGAATCCTGAAGGTTCTCCTTCAGCGAGTGGGCCTGCTCGAAGCCCTCGGGGAGCGCCGGCGCCGAACCGGGC
The DNA here is from genome assembly GCA_027451455.1 of Planctomycetales bacterium. Taxonomy (GTDB): domain Bacteria; phylum Planctomycetota; class Planctomycetia; order Isosphaerales; family Isosphaeraceae; genus JAKAUH01. The sequence continues at coordinate 1,188 of DAIDJI010000095.1, forward strand.
TCGACCATCTCCTGGAACATCCGCTCGGCCACGATCAGGTGGCCGAGCTGGCGGGCGATCGGCTGCATCCCCTCGACCGGCACCAGGCGCAACTCCTCGTCCGTGAGGTCGCCCAGGTAGCTGTTGACGGTGAAATCAGCGATGCCCATCGACTTGCGGATCACGTCCTTGGGTCCCATCTCGTCGTCGTTCTCCCTCGAAGGAAACGGAGCAGTCCGGGCGCGCACCGACGCACCCGCAGAAGCTCGGAAAAACGGGGACGGGCACCTCGGAGACTTGGAGTCCGTCCCGAATTTTCCGTATTATCGCGAGACCGCCCGCGCCGGTGCGGCGGCGGGCTCCATCGTGAACTCGGCGAGGAAGAGCTGGCTCTTCTTGTCGGATGTCCGGCCGCTGGAGGTCCACATCAGCCGTTTCCCATCGGGGCTGAAGACCGGGAGACCGTCGAAGCCCTCGTGATAGGTGATCCGCTCCTCGGCTCCGGTGTCGACGTCCATCAGGTACAGCTCATAATTCGAATGACCGTGCCGGCTCGTCGCGTAGATGATGTGCCGGCCGTCCGGGTGCCAGTACGGGCCCCAGTTGACGAACTCGTTATTCGTGAGCGCCCGCTCGGCTGTTCCCTCGGTGTTGTTGACGTAGACTTGCAGGAGATCGTTCCCCTTGCGGTCACTTCGGTAGATGATCCGCTTGCCGTCGGGCGAGAAGAAGGGGCCGCCGTCGTATCCCTTCGCGTGGGTGATCCTGCGCGGGTTCTTGCCGTCGGCGTCCATGATGTAGATCTCGCCGTCGCCGTCGCGGAACGAGGTGAAGACAATCTTCGAGCCGTCGGCCGAGTAACTTCCCTCGGCGTCGTATCCTGGGGCGTCGGTCAGCCGGACGAGATTTTTCCCGTCGAGGTCGGCGGTGAAGATGTCCATCGAATCGGGGAATTCCCACCGATAGCGGGCGGTCCGGCTGTAGGCGGGGCCCTTCGACGGCTCGGCCTCAGTGCTGGGGTTCAGGTGCGTCGAGGCGAACAGGATCGACTTCCCGCTCGGATGGAAGTACGGGCAGGTGCATCGGCCCAGGCCGGTGCTGACCATCCGGGCCGAGGCGTCCTCAGCGAGCGGGCCGAGGAAGATCTGGTAGCCGTCCTCATCCGGCTTCGGCCGGTGGAAGATCGAGGGCGGGACGTTTCGGACCGCCTGGAAGATGATCGAGCGGCCGTCAGCGCTGAAGTATCCCTCGCCGGCCCGGCCGAACCCCGACGTCACCTGGCGGATGTCTTTCAGGTGCCGCGCCTCGTGACGCGCGACCTCCTCCGTCGACATCCCCGACGTCGCGCCGTGGGGCGATCCCGAGGGATGTTGCGCCACGATCGCCGCGGCGAGGATCATCGAGGTCGACAGGGTCGCGATCATCGGCAAGCTCCCGGGCTCCATCGGTGTCGATCGGGGTGGCCGGTCGTCTCGGCCGCGCCTAGTATAGGGACTGACCAGGCGTTCGCCAATGCCCGAGCCCCCGGAAGGACTGGACAAAGGTGCGGATCTACACGAAGACCGGGGACGACGGCTCAACCGGGCTTCTCGGCCCCGGCCGCGTCTCGAAGGCCGACCTGCGGGTCGAGGCGTATGGGACGGTCGACGAACTGAACGCCGCCCTCGGCGCCTCTCGGGCGATTGGGCTCGATGCTGAGGCCGATGCCCTCACGGCCCGGCTCCAGGACGACCTTTTTGTCCTCGGCTCGGCACTGGCCGATCCCTCGCCGGACGGCCCGTTCCACGGCGCGATTACCGAGGCTCATGTCGCGCACCTGGAATCGGCGATCGACCGGATTGAGGACGAGCTTCCTCCGCTGACGCAATTTATCCTTCCGGGCGGCTCGGCTTCGGCCGCCCACCTTCATCTGGCGCGGGCCGTCTGCCGACGCGCCGAGCGTCTGGCGGTCGCGCTGTCTCACACCGAGGGGCAACACGTCTCGCCGCTCGACATCGTCTACTTGAACCGGCTCAGCGACCTGCTCTTTGTCCTGGCGCGGGCGGTCAACCGGCGTGCGGGCGTCGCGGACGTCATCTGGAAAGGTCTCTGAAATGCCCACATCCGACGCCGACGCCGACCGGACCGGCTCGATCCTGATCACCGGCGGGCGCCGGGTCGGCAGCGAGCTGGCGCGAATGCTCGCCGATCGCGGCTGGGACGTCGCGATGACCTACCACTCCAGCCGGGAAACCATCGAGCAGACGATCCGCGATGTCGAATCGCGAGGCCAACGCGGACTCGCGATCCAGGCCGACCTCTCGAAGCCCGACGACGCCGAGGCCGCGGTCCAACAGACCGTCACCCATTTCGGCCGGCTCGACGCGCTGGTGAACATGGCGAGCGTCTACCGACGGACGCCCTTCTTGACCCTCCGACCCGCCGACTTCGACGCGATGATCGCCGCCAACCTCGCCGCGCCGTATCACGCGGCGGTCGCGGCGGCGCGGGCCATGCTCGACCAGACCGCGGTCGATGGGATCAAGGGGCGGATCGTGAACTTCGGCGACTGGGCGACCGAGCGTCCTTATCGAAACTACCTTCCGTATCTGACAGCCAAGGGCGGACTCACGACGATGACGATGGCCCTCGCCGCGGAGCTGGCGCCGCACATCCCGGTGGCCATGATCCAGCCGGCCATGATCGATCCGCCGCCGGACCTCGACGAGGCCGAGCGCGCCGCCGTGATCGCGCAGACCCCACTCCAGCGCTGCGGCACGCCGGGCGACGTCAACCGGCTGATCGTCTACCTGCTCGAAGGGACGAGCTTCGTCACGGGCGCCTGCTTCCGCGTCGACGGCGGCCGATTCCTGGGCACCACGGAGTGAGCCAGTAAAAGGGAGGAGGAACCACGAAAAACACGAAAGGACACGAAAATAGGAGAGATCTTCTATTCAAAAGAACTTGGAGTTACGCAGTTGGGGTCCTGGGACGGCACGCCCTGTTGCTCTGGGATATCTGGGCTGAGAAGGCCCATGTGATCGTCTTGCCGCCTCAACGACAGACGACGCATCTTTCCAAGAGCGAGATCCCCCAAAGTACCAGTTGCGTAACTCCTAAGAATGTCTAACTTGAGTCTGAAATCCTGTCTTCTTTCGTGTCCTTCGTGTTTTTCGTGGTTCCTGCCTTTCCCTATAAGTGGTTCCTGCCTTTCCCGATGAGTGGTTACGGCTTTTCTGTGTCCCCGATCACGGGCAGGATCACCTGCGAGGGGTGCGTCGCGTCGTGGTAGACGGTGTTCTCCGCGGATCGCATCACCCGGTAGTCGCCGAGCGGGGCGCCGGTGTTGGGGTTCACGTCGAACCTCGGGTAATTGCTGCTGGAGATGTCGACCCGCAGGCGATGCCCCTTCTTGAAGACGTTCGACGTCGGATACAGGACGATCGCGACGGGCTCGGGGGTGCCTCGTTGGAGCGGCGGTGCGGGTGCCTCGTTTCCTTGTCGATATCGCGTCCGGATGATCGAGTCGCCGATGTTCAGGTCGAATCCGAGCGGGTAATCCGGGTTCGGCGGAATCTCGTCGATCAGTTTCGCCGTGAAATCGGTCTCGGGCGCGGTTGAGCTGATCCAGAGCCGCACCTCGACGGTACCCGTGACTTCGAGGTCCTCGGGGAGGGGGTCGGTTCGGAAGACAAGCACGTCGCGACGCTCGGAGAGGGGCAAGTGATTGCCGGCCGCGTGGGTGTCCTCGCGGGGACGCTGGTCCCATCCGCCGTTGGTCATCAGGCCGGCGTTTGACGAGATGTTCCCGCCGATCGTGGGCACGGGATGCCTCGGGTCGAAGGTGTACGTGGTCGAGCTCGTTTTCCTGGGGAGCGGTTCGGTTGAGAGTTCGCCGCCGGGCTGGAGGAAGAGGGTGGTCGGCTTCGTCCGCGCGGGCGGCCACTCGCGCTCGGCCCGCCACGATCCGCCGTGCTGGAGCTTGCCCTTCGGCGACTTCCGATCGTCGCCGGTCCCCATCACGTAGATCCAGACGGGCGAATCGTTGTCGACGCCGTTCTTCTCGCCGCGGAGCCAGCGGTCGTACCACCGAAGCCGGAGCGCCGCGAGGTTGATCGCCGCGTCCCTGGTAAACTCGACCTCGCCCGAGACGTTCGATCCCTGGCCGCCGTGTCCCCACGGGCCGATCATGAGCCGCTGCGGGGCGGATTTCGCCTTCGAGAGGGCCTGGTAGTTCATGGTGACCTGTCGGGTCCACGAGTCGTACCACCCGGTGAGGTGGAGCACCGGGACATCCGCGTAATCGCCGAGATGGTCCACCACCGACATCCCCTTGATGTGCCAGAACGGCGCCTCGGGCCCGCTCCGCATGGCCTCGACCAGCCACGACTCGTACTCGGGGACGACCCGGAGCGGCGTGTTCCCTGCGCGGATCGGCAGGTTGTCGACGTGATCCCGGATGCGTCGGCCGTTCTCGGCGAGGGCCTGCCGGAGCGCGGGATTGGCGAGCGCCGACCGGCTGTTGGGAGCGCCGATCTGGAAGATCCAGTTCATGAACCGAAGCTCGAAGGCCCCGCCGTGCCGCATCCCGCTGACCGCGCAGTTCGAGACGGCATCGACGGGCACCATCGCGGTGAGGTGGGGCGGATTTCGCTCGGCCAGCGCGTGCTGCGTCCCGCCCGGGTAGCTCGTACCAAAGGTTCCGACCTTGCCGTTCGACCACTCCTGTCGCGCGATCCACTCGACGACCTCAAAGCCGTCGTCCGGGTCATCGGCGATCAGCCGCCAGGTCCCCTCGCTTGCGTAACGTCCCCGGACGTCGTTTGCGACGACCACGTAACCCCGCTCGGCGTAGTAGCGCCCCTCGCCGCTGGTCCCATCCTTGTTGTAGGGCGTCCGCGTCAGGAGCGCAGGGAACTTCCCGGCGACGGGCTTCCCGCCTTTTGCGGGACGGTAGACGTCGGCTGCCAGTTTCACGCCGTCGCGCATCGAGATCTTGTGGTCTTTTTCGACCACGACCTCGAACTCCGCCGACCGCGACGCGACCGGCGGACCCTCGGCCCGCGCCAGCCCCCCGACGACCGCCAGTCCAACCGCGATCGCCCCGATCCAACCCCGCCGCTGCCGAACCATCGTCGAGCCCTCCCCGTACGGTTGATATCCCAGGCCCGCCCGATTGTCGACGTCCCGGGCCCGTTTGCAATCCCCGACTGCCTGGTTCGGTCGACGATCCCAGGGGACCTACGTTCTCACCGACAACCGCGAGACGCCCGACACCCCGCTCACCACCTGGGAATTCCCCAAATCCTCCCGTCCTCAGAATCTGACCCCTGGTCGATCTACTGCATGGGTGATAGAATCGTGGTTGGGTGTCGGATTTGCTCTCCTACCGGAGAGCGGATTCGATTAAGTTAGGGGGAGTTGGGGTGGGGACGACGATGTCCTATGGTAAGGGTGAGGGAATTCCCCGAGAAATCGCCGGGATCGAGGGTCTGTCACAGACGACCGGATGAGAAGCGAGTATGGAGGCTAGAGGACAGTCAGGACTTCGGTGCACGTCGAGGAGGTAGGGGATTTGGCGAGCCGGGATCCACAACGAGCGCGACGACGTCGGGATTATCGCCCGACGGTGGAGGGGCTCGAAGCCCTTCGACTTCTCTCGGCGGTGCAGGCGCACCTGCTGCCGGGGATGGTCGATGCAGGCGATCCCTCGACCGATCGCACTCCGCCCACGCCCGAGGCCCTCGCCGCGCCGATCTCGAACGAGACCTGGGATGCCGCGCTCGGCCACACTCGCCTGGCCGACCTGCTCGCCGCTCCCTCAGGCTCCTCGACCACGAATCCGACGACCGTCTCGAATCCGACCGAGATCGCCTCGGGGCTCTCGCAGTTGAACCGGTATCTCAGTCGTACCTGGTCCCGGGCCGGAATCGCGGCCCAGGCGGATGATAGCACGCAGGCTGTTTACGCCGCTCTCCTGCAACAGCTTGGCCGGTCTCGGTTCGACGCCCTGGTCGGCGACGTCGGCCGGTGGGGCATTCGCGAGGTCTTCACCCGGGAGACCTCCGACGGCATCGCCTTCTTCCGCGCGGTGGATATGGTCAAGAAGCGCGCCCAGCGCGAGCGGGTGCATCAGTCGATCGAAAACCTCGACGTCCCGGCCCATCGGGGCACGAATCGAGACGGGGCCGCCATGCGGGCCGCCCTTCAGGATGCCATCTCTCGCAGCCTCAATCCTCGCGAGGCTTCCCTCATCCACGAGACACTGCTCGGCAAGACGCCCGCCGAGATCGCCGCGCAGTGGGGTGTGACTCCCAAGACCGTCAGCAACGAGAAGTCTCGCGTCTTTCAGAAGCTGCGGGAAGCTCTCGTCGATCACGAGCTGAACTGACTCACCCCCGCTTTTTGCACATCCCGCCCATCCGGCGAATTCCTTCCGGTCTCTCGTCTGGTCACGGAGTCTCTGGGTCATAGAGTCTCTGTGGTTGATCACCGGATGGTACAATCGCGGGACTTCAAACGACCCCGCCACTGACGAGAGCCGAAGTCCATGATTGACCCCCGGGTAGCGAGCGGCCTCCGAGACCTGCCGCCGAAGGTGATGATCCCTCGTGAGCGGATGCTGGCGGCGTTCCGTCAGACCTTCGGGGCTTTTGGGTTTGTCCCGATCGAGACGCCGCACATCGAGCGGATGGAGGTCCTCACCGGCAAGGGCGCCGGTTCGGAGGAGGTCCTCCGCCAGATCTTCGAGGTGACGAACAAGGGAGGGACGCCCGGCGAACTGGCACTCCGGTTCGACCTGACCGTCCCGCTGGCCCGATTCGTCGCGAAGCACATCGAGGAGCTGGGCGTTCCGTTCAAGCGGTACGCGATCGGGTCGGTCTTTCGGGGCGAGCGGCCCGCGAAGGGGCGGTTTCGCGAGTTCATGCAGTGCGACTTCGACACGATCGGGACCGAGAGCCCGATCGCCGACGCCGAGATTGCCCTGGTGATCCACGATGCCCTGACCGCTGCGGGCGTCCCCGACTTCACGATCACCCTGAACAACCGGCGGATTCTCGACGGCTTCCTCGGCTCGCTCGGTCTGACGGGGCGAAGCGGGGCCGTTCTTCGATCGCTCGACAAGCTCGCCAAGGTCGGCGCCGAGGGGGTCCTCGCCGAGCTGGAGCGCACCGAGGGGGGCGCAGGGCTGGCTCCCGACCAGGCGCGCCGGGTCCTCGACTTCGCCGAGGCCGGACGTGGCGGGCCCGAGATCCTGGCCGCCGTCGAGTCGAGCCTGGGGTCGGATCCGACGGTCGCCGAGGGGATCACCAACCTCCGGACCGTCTTCGAGCTGCTGAGTGAGGCGGGCGTTTCGGCCGATCGGCTCGCGATCGACCTCGGCCTGGCGCGCGGGCTCGATTACTACACCGGGATCGTCTTCGAGACCACGGTCAAGGGGTGGGAGAAGTTTGGGAGCATCGCGTCGGGCGGGCGGTACGACAACCTGGCAAGCCTCTTCACGTCGAGGCGGCTCCCCGGCGTCGGGGCGTCGATCGGCCTGGATCGCCTGCTCGCCCTGATGGACGAGGCCGGATGGCTCGGGGCCTCGGGGACAGTCGCCCCGATCCTGGTGGCGCAGTTCCCCGGGACCAGCCCGAAGATCGCCTTCGCGATGGCGGCGCGGTTGCGGGCCGTCGGGATCGGCGCCGAGGTCTATCCCGACCCGATCCCGATCGGCAAGCAGATGGGATACGGGTCATCGAAGGGGCACAGGCTCGCGGTGATCGTCGGACCGGACGAGGAGGCGAAGCAGGTCTTCAACCTCCGTAACCTCGCGACCCGCCAGGAGGACCGCGGCCTCGCCCTGTCGACGCTGGAGGACTCTGTGATGAGCGCGTTGCAGGTGCTGGCTCAGCCGGGGGGCGGATCATGAAGCGGATCACGCCCGACCACGGTGAGCGCCCGATCGGGACCGTTCCGGGGACGCAGGACTGGCTCGTCGACGCGTCCGTCCGGCTCGATGAACTGGAGGCGCGGCTGCTCGAAGGCTTCCGGAGTGCCGGCTATCGCCGCATTCGAACGCCGATCCTCGAATACACGGAGCTGCACCAGCGCAAGAGCGGGGCGGGGATCGTCTCGAAACTGTTTGAGGTCGACGGGGCTGGACCGGAGACGGTTGGCCTGCGTCCCGAGCTAACGGCGAGCATCGTCCGGGCGTTCGCCGAGGCGCCCGAGTGCCCTTCGCTCCCGTGGCGGGTCTGCATGTCGGGCCCGGTCTTCCGCCGCGAGAGCGAGCCCGGCGGCGACTCGCTCCGGCTCCGTGAGTTCACCCAGGTCGGCGTCGAGCTGATCGGCGCCGGGGGCCCCGAGGCCGACGCCGAGGTGATCGGCCTGGCCGACCGCTCGCTCGCCGAGGCGGGACTTCCGGGCGCGACGGTCCGGCTCGGGCATGTCGGGCTGATCGTCGAGATCCTGGGCGGGACCGGCCTTCCCTCCGCCTCGGCCGCAGCGCTGATCGACGTACTGAGCGCCTCGGCGGCGGAGGGTGGACGGGTCGTGGCGCTGGAGTCGGCGCTCGACCGGCTGGCCGGCTGGCTCCGCCCCGGTGAGGACGCCGAGTCGATCCTCCCGGCCGTCCGCGACGACGACGAGACGGGCGTGGATCGCCTCTTCCGGCACCTGGTCCCCGACGTCACCGGTCGGCGATCGGGCCGGGAGATCGTCCACCGGATTCGGCGGAAGTGGGATCTCGGCCACTCGCTGGCCGACACGCTGGGTCGGGTCCGCGACCAGGTCCATGCGCTTGGCGAGCTCCGAGGTCCGGCATCGGAAGTTCTCGGCCGGCTGGAGGGCCCCCTCGCCTCGGTCGCGCCCCGGTCCGCGGCCGGGCTGCACGAGCTGGTCGACCACCTTGGCCGGGAAGGAATCGAGCCAGGCCGGATCGAGCTGGACCTCGGCTTCGGCCGCGGGATCGGCTTCTACTCCCAGATGATCTTCGAGCTGGTCGTGGCGACCGAGTCGGGCCCGGTCGAGGTCTGCGGCGGCGGCCGGTACGACGGCCTGGCGCAGGTACTCGGCAGCGACCGCGATGACCGGGGCGTCGGGTTTGCCTTCGGCCTCGAACGCCTCGCCGCCCTCGCCGTACCGAGGAGGTCCCAACCGTGAGCGTCACCCATTCGATCGACCCGATCCGCCTGGCGATCCCCTCGAAGGGCCACCTCTACGAGGGAATCGTCGAGCTGCTCAAGACGGCCGGCTACAAGGTCCGGCGGGCCAGCGACCGGCAGTATGAGGCCACGATCGTCGGCCAGCCGAGGTTCCACGTCGTCTTCATGCGCCCGACCGACATCGTCACCCAGGTTCGCGAGGGCCGGTGCCACCTGGGCGTCACCGGCCTGGACGTCCACGCCGAACACGCCGCCGAGCCGGGCGACTCGATCGTCGTCATCCCGGATCTCGGTTACGGCGGGTGCCGGCTGGTTGTCGCCGTTCCCGAGAGCTGGATCGACGTGACCCACGTGATGGACCTGGTCGACCTGACGACCGAATTCAAGCACGCCGGCAAGGCGTTTCGGATCTCGACCAAGTACCCCGCGCTGGTCCGGCAGCACTTCCGGAAGCTGGGCATCTATCACTATCAGTTGATCCCGAGCGATGGGGCGCTCGAGCTGCACCCGAGCCTCGGGATCGCCGATATCATCGTCGACCTGACGAGTTCGGGGACGACCTTGAAGGACAATCGCCTCCGCGAGATCGCGGGGGGGACCATTCTGGAGTCGGCCGCCTGCCTGATCGGTCACGCCCCGAGCCTTTCGAACCTCTCCGCCGAGGGTGAGACCGGTCCGCTGGCGCTGATCCTCGACGCGATCGACGGCGTTCGCGGCACGGAAGGCTGGCTGCACCTGGAAGTGGTCGGCGGACCGACGGTCACCGGCTCGCGTGCCGCGGCGCAGGTCGCCGACCACCTCCGCGACCAGGGCGGCACGCACATTGCCCGCGGTGAGGTCTGGGACGACCGAGGCGCCCCCGGCTGGCGTGTCACAGCGCTCCTGCCCGCGCGCCGGCTCACGGCCTGCCAGCGGGCGCTTTTCCACCTCGGCGCCAGCCGGGTCGTCGGCATCCGCCCGCAGATCGTCTTCGATCGCGACGCACCCTCCACCTTCGACGACCTCGGGCGAAGACTGGGTCAAGGACGTTGAGCGCCCCTCGCTGTCCGGAATCTGAAATCTGAAGGCCCTGATTTCGTCGCGTGATCGACCCGCCTCCCGAGGTTCCCCATGAGCCAACCGTCCTGGATTCCCGACCCTGGCCCCGACGATCAGGTCATCGCCGAGACCTGGCTGTTCCGCCTGCATCGTCGACGGTATCGGTCGGTGCGGACGGGCCACGCGCACGACTACTACATCACCGACCTGGCCGATGGTGTCCACGTGATCGCCGTGACGCCGGAGGACGAGGTGGTGATGGTCCGCCAGTTCCGCGCCGGTTCGGGTCGGGACAGCCTGGAGACGCCCGGCGGGCTGCTTGACCCGGGCGAAGACCCAGGCGAGGCGGGAGCCCGGGAGCTTCGGGAGGAGACCGGCTACGCCGGCGATCCTCCGGTGATGATGGGCGTTCTCCGGCCGAACCCCGCGCTGCTCTCGATGGCGATCACCACGGTCGTGAT
>DAIDJI010000096.1 GCA_027451455.1 Planctomycetales bacterium
ACCCGAAGCGAAACAACAACCGCGGCCGGAGCCGGATCGGAGGCAACCCCGCTCGTTTCCTGGTCGAAGTTCGCCTCGCCCGGTGTGGTGCTGAGTCAGACACTCCATCTCGATCCAGCGCGGTATCAGGCGGGACAAACAGTCTGGGTACGGGCCCTCGCCCAGGATCGCCGCCAGATCGATCTCCCCGGTCGGAAGCTCGGGCCGCAGGAAACCGCCACGCCCTGGCAGCCGATTCGGATCGTGGCGGCCGAGGTCCAGTCCAGGGCGGAACTGGCCCGGCTCGACAGCCTGCATGCGGCACTCTCGAAGATCCTTCAGGACCAGCTACGTGCCCGCGCGCTGGCGGCTGGATTGACCGGCCTCACCCTTGAGGAGGAGGCCAGCAAGCTGGCCGCGGATCTCCGCGATCGACAATCGGCCATTCAGAAGGCGACAGCAACCGCAATCGATTCCATCGGGGAGGCCGACAACCCCGATCGGCTCGCCATCAAGCACGTCGTGAACAAGCTGGCCTTCGGCGAAATGATCCAGGCGATCCGAGGAGCCGAGGCCCTCGAACATATCCCAACTCCCAGCGAGCGAGCCCGACCCTCAGCCGATTTCCTGGCCATCCAGGACCGGATCGTCGATGTCCTGCGCCGGCTGGTGGGCGAGCTCCGCGGGGAGACCGCGGATCGCCTGGCCGAGATGAAGAAGCGATCCAGCACCGAGCTTCCTGCCGACGCCCAGGAAAAGCTCCGCGGCCTGAAAGACAAGCTTCAAGACTTCCTCAAGCAGCAGAAGAAGGTCATCGAAGCCACCGAGAACCTCGCCAAGAAACCCGTGGACGATTTCACCGAGGAAGACAAAAGACGCCTCAAGGAACTGGCGGCGACGGAGGACGAATGGTCGCGGTTCCTGGCCGATCAGCACAGCGACCTGAGCAAACTGCCCGAGCAGGACTTCTCCAACCCGAGCCTGCTCAAGGAACTCGTCGACCTCCAGACCGAGATCACCATGGCGAAGGACGCGCTGACAAAGAAGACGGCCGAAATCGCCGTCCCGCTGGAGCAGCTTGGAGCCGAGATGGCCAAGGAAATGACCACCAACATCGAACGCTGGCTCCCCGATACGCCCGACCGAGAACGATGGAGCCAGGAGGAACCCCTCACCGATGCCATGAAGGAAGCTCCGATGGCCGAGCTTCCCAGAGAGCTGGAAGACATCGTGGGCAAGCTCATGGAGGACGAGGAAGACCTCTTCAACGAGATGGAGGACGCATCCAGTAGCTGGACGGACTCACTGGACAAGGGAGCCGGCTGGGACGCGATGGATGGACCGATCTCCAACAATAGCGCCCGAGGCGTGACCGGCAACCGCCTCCCCAACTCCAGCGAGATCGCCGGCCGGAGCGGCGAGGGACGCCAGGGTCGCTCCAGTGGAGAATTCGTGGGCGACTCGGCCGTAGGGAAAGGTGGACGCAAGACCCCCAGCCGCCTGACCTCCGATCCTTACCTCAAAGGACGCATCAAGGATACCAGCAAGGATCCGGTCGGAGGCGCCACCGGCGGTGGCAAGGAAAGCGGCCAGGGCGGTACGGGCCTGCACGGGCCGGTGCCCAATCGTCCCGAACGCGAGCTCGGCCGACTCGCGGAGAAGCAGGCTCAGCTTCGCAACCGAGCGGAAGCCGTCAACCTCCGCTTCCAGATCCACCAGTATCATCATACCGACCTGAAAAAACTGATCGGATTGATGTCCGCCGTCGAGGGCGACCTCAAGGTCGGACGCTACCGAAGCGCCCTCCGACGCCGCGACGTCCTGCTGAACGGTCTCGGGCAGATCAAGACCTATCTCGATGGCGAATTCCAGGTGCGCCAGGATCAGACCGCCAACCTCCCCACGGACATCCAGAAGGAAATCCTCGGGAGCATGCAGGAACCTTCGCCGCGTGGCTGGGACGAACTGAACCGCCAGTACTTCGAGAGACTGACCTCCTCACCGGCCGCCCCGACCAACCCGGCCATAACAGCCCCGGGCACCACGGCCAAACCTCCGACGAACCAGAAATGAGACGCCCATGAGCCGAGCCGAGGTTCTTCGTTTCATGGAACCGAGGAATCGTCGCCATCCCCTCCGAGAAAGGCCCGTTTTCCTCCTCGGCCTCATTCTCAGCGCGATCCTGTTCGCGGGCCATGGACATGGACTCGATGCGCGCGGGCAAGAGTCGTCCGGTGCTCCGGCAGGATCCGCCGATTCGCGCAAACGTCTCGTGATCCCTTTCGATTTCGAGTCGAAGTTCGACAACGGCGCGTACGGACAATCCATCAGCGAAATGATCTGGACCAAGCTCCGACGCCAGGGAGGATTTATCCTGCCCGAGTCGGAGCAGGACGTCCGCGACTGGTGCCAGCGCGCCGGAATCGTCCCCGGCCCCGAAACGCCTCTGCCACGGATGAAAGAAATCGTCGTCGGGGAGCAGGCCGGAGATATCGGCATCTGGGGGATAATCGAACGGGTCGCCGGACACGAAACCGACGTTTACGACTTCTGGATCTCGGTCGCCGACTTCTCGGTCGATCCGCCTCGGATGATCTATCAGAAAAAGGCGCGGACGCAGACGGTCAGCGAGATCCCGCATCGGTACGTCCGCGAGGCTCTCGAATCGCTTTATGGACGGCCGGCCACGGCTCCCCCGGCGCCCGACCCACTGATCGAGAGGCGATGGAAAGCGGGTCCGAATCTCGTCCAGGGTGACTTCGAACGCGGCCGCACGGCACCGCTCGGCTGGGACCCCTTACCCGCGCATGTCACCTGGATTCATCGGGAAGACCCGGGCTCGAATTCGAGGAGCCGAGCCATCCGCTTCACCCTCGACAAGGATCTGGCCGGGACAACCGGTGTGCTCTATTACAGCGCCTACTTCCCAGTCGAAGAAGGTGCGACCTATCGGTTCCGATGTTCCTGGAAGACGACCGGATCGGCAGTCAAGGTTTTCATCAAGTGTTACGACGAGTTGCCCACCGATTTCCGGAGCGGCACCTCGACACGATCGGTCCCGACCGAGCGCCGTGAGGTCTACCGGAGCCAGCAAAACCTCGGCGGACGCCCAGGTCTCTGGAACGTGCATACCGAGGATTTCACCCCCCAGCATGAGCGTTTCACGCCCCGATGGGGCCGCGTGATGCTCTACGCCTACTGGCCCGCGGGCACAGTCGACTGGGATGATGTCATCGTGAAACAGGTTGCACCCGCACCGACGACCCGGAGAGCCAGATCGTCTTCTCCACCCGGTGGAACGCATCGTTCGCCTCGGCACCCCTAATGGGTCGAGACCGAAAACGATTCTCAGCGAGTTCGGCATTCCGACATCATCCGGGCCAACGGCCCAGCTCCCACACTCCGGATCAGGGGAAATGTGACTGCCGATGGGGCCGTCCCGACCGTCGGAGATCGGAACGGTGAATCTGTTCTGTCCGATGAACTCAGGGCGTCTGATGGTCTGGGACTCGGCGAACGAGGCGGAGATACCGACGTTCGGACTCACGGGGATCGCCACCGCCAGAACATGCGGAGCTTTTCCCCACAGGATCGGCCGTGGTCCTGGAGACCTTTCTGGGCGGAGAGTTTCGGTCGTTCGGCCGTCCGGTTTCGTCACTGGACCGAACGCACCCTTTCTCCGTGGGGTTCGCCGCTCCCGCCCCCGCTTTCGCCTTTCCGCGATCTTTTCGATGGTTTCGCCAACCGGCCGTGATGGTCTCCCTGACCACCTCCGAGTTCGGGTGGTAGCGATCGCACTTCTTGCAACAGGGTCTCGTACGCCAGGTTGAGATGCTCACGCATGGCGAGGCGGGCCGCCTCGGCGTCACCGTCCACCAGCGCCGCATAAATCGCCCCGTGCGAGCGGTCCGTCCGCAATCGGAGCTGGGGCGACCTGGGTAGTTGGGCCAGGTGCGGCTTCAGCAGGCCGAGCAGGGCCTGCTGGAACGTGAGGAGCACCGCGTTGCCAGCCAGACGCGCGACCTCGGTGTGGAAGCGGATATCGGCCTCAACATAATCCCGTCGCCGGTTCAGCCCCGTGAGGCGCCTCATGGCTTCGATCTCCTGCCGGATCGGCAGCAGATCCTCCAGCCGACGCCGTTCGGCCGCCCGCCCCACCAGCTCGATCTCCAGCACCCGGCGAGCGTCCAGAAGATGAAACAGATTGTGGTCCGCCTGCAAGAGCGCTGGCACAATCGTCGTACGTAGGGCGTCGACCAGAGTCGCGTCGTTCAGAGACCGGACATAGGCACCCGAACGAGGCAGAACGCGCAAAAATCCCATCACCTGGGCTTGCAAGAGGGCGTCGCGCACGGTCGTCGTCTTGACCTTGAGCGTGGCGGAGAGCTGCCGGATATTCGGCAGTCGATCCCCCTCCTTTAGCCCTTGCGCGCGGACCAATTCCATCAGACGACGCATCGTATCCCGGCCGTCGCTGGCCTCGGGCGCCCGCTCCTGCTTCTGCCCACCGTCTGCCACTTGACTCCCCCTCTCGCGCTCCTTATCGTGATGACCACTGATTATCAGATGGACGGCCACCCGGCAACGAGTTCTTCGATCGGCGGGCCGAGATCATGAATTCGAAGGCCATCGGACAACTACGCAGCAAGCTCGCCGCCGATATCCCCACGTTCGGTCTCTGGGTGACATTGGAGTCGCCCAGTATTACCGAGATGGCGGTCGGCCTCGGCCTGGACTGGGTCGTGATCGATGCCGAGCACGGCCATCTCGACTGGAAAGAGATCGTCGAACACCTGCGCGCCTGCGTTCGGAGCGAGACCGTCGCTCTGGTCCGGATCGCCGAGCAGAACCTGGGGCTCATCAAGCGGGCGCTCGACATCGGAGCCGACGGCGTGGTCGTCCCCTGGGTCGAGAACGCCGAGCAGCTCCAGCAAGCCGTCGCCTTTGCCCGATACCCCCCGGAAGGACTGCGCGGCATCGGCGCAGAGCGAGCGACCGGCTGGGGCGAATGCCTCGTCGAGCACACCTCGACGGCCAACCAGAACGTCCTGGTCATCCCGATCATCGAGACGGTGCGCGCTCTGGAAGAAGTCGGGCCGTTGAGTCGAGTCGACGGCGTGGAACTCTATTTCTTCGGCCCCGCCGACCTCTCCGCGACGGCCGGGTATCGCGGCCAGTGGCAGGGCCCTGGTGTGGCCGATCGCATCCTTGCGGCAAAGGACGTGCTCCGAGGCGCAGGGAAACACTGCGGGGTCGTTGCGGCCGGCGAGGAAGACCTGACTCGACGTCGGCAGCAGGGCTTTCGGATGATCGGTCTTGGACTCGATGGCGGCCTCTTCCTCGGCGCATTACACCGGCTTCTGAAGGCGGCGGGACGAGATCAGCGTCTCTGGGAATCTCCGGCACCGGCAGCCGCGCCTAAGGCTCCGCTCGATCGGCCGCCCGAAACGTTCCGGCCCGACCGACCGGAGGTCATCAGTCCCGTCGGCTCGGGACCTCGGGAAGAGATCGAGCGAGGCGTCGTCTTCGAGAGTCTCGTCGGCTCCCACAACCGCGCCCGCAACCTGACCACCGGGCTGGTCACGTTCGCCCCGGGCGCGGAACTGCCCTACCACACCCACCCGTTCGGCGAGTCGATCACGCTGCTCCGAGGCCAGGCATTGGTCGAGGCCGATGGGCGATCTTACGAGCTGAAAACGCTGGACAACATGGTCTTTCCCGCAGGGCTGCCCCATCACGTTCGCAACCCCTCGGCGAGCGAACCGGCCGTCTTTCACATCGCGATGGCCAGCCAGACGCCCCTCCGGACCCTCGTCGATCGGCCCGTCTCGCGGACCTCCATTCCCGAGACGTCGACCGGGACCGTGGGTGCCGAGCGGATCAACCGGCATGCCACGGCCCCGAGATTTGAGGCCGGTCCCAGGACCGAATTCATCGATTATTTCAACGTCGATCTGATGCAAAACCTCGAAATGAGCGGCGGTTATGGGCTCTTTCATCCCGGCGGTCGGCTCCCGGCCCACTTCCACGACTTCGATGAATCGATCTGCATCCTCTCCGGCGAGGCGACATGCGTCGTCGAGGGCCGGCGCCATAAAATGAACGACGGCGCCACGGCGTTGCAACCGCGCGGGCGGGTCCATTACTTTGTCAACGAATCCGAAGGTCCGATGGAAATGCTCTGGGTCTACGCGGGTCCACGACCGGAGCGGATTCTGGTGGACGAGCGCTGCGCCTCGGCGGAGGGAAACCCATGGCGGTGAAATTCTCCGTGGGATGGACCGGTGATTTCCGCGGTCCAGACGGCCAGCCGGTCTATCGAGACGTCGGGCAGGAGGTTCTGAAGGGCGTTCCTGGCCTCTCGGTGACCCACCTGGAGGAACACCGGCCGGAACTTGGACCCGACCAGTTGGCCGGGCTCCAGGGCGTGATTGTCCTGACGCCCCGCGTGACCGCCCGCAGTGTCTCCTCCTCCGAAAACCTGCTCGCCATTGGACGGTTCGGCGTTGGGTACGACCACGTCGACGTGGCCGCCTGCACGGCCGCGAATGTGGTGCTCTCCATCGCCGCGGGGGCCGTGGACCGCTCGGTCGCCGAGGCGACCCTGGCCTGGATGCTCGCCCTGACCCATCACATTCGCACCAAGGATGCCCTCGTCCGCAAGGGCCTCTGGCAGGAGCGATCGAACTACATGGGCTGCGAGCTGCGCGGCCGGACGCTCGGGATCATTGGCCTCGGCGGAATCGGCCGGGCCCTCGTCCGGCTGCTCGCCGGCTTCGATATGAATCCCCCCCTCGCCTTCGACCCCTATGCCGACCCGGACGTGGCTCGCCGGCTGGGCGTCTGGCTGGTCCCGCTGGACGAACTGATGGCCTCGGCCGACTTCGTCTCGGTCCATTGCCCCCTGACCGATCAAACCCGCGGCCTGATCGGTGCGCGCGAGTTGGGGCGAATGAAGCCGAGCGCCTACCTGCTCAACACCGCTCGCGGCGGAATCGTGGACGAGGCTGCGCTGGCCGAGGTCCTTCGCGGGCGCCAGATCGCCGGGGCGGCCGTCGACTGCTTCGCCGACGAGCCGGTGACCCGGCCCCACCCGCTCGGCGAGTTTGAGAACGTCCTGCTGGCTCCGCACAGCATCGCCTGGACAGACGAGCTCTTTCGCGAGATCGGCCGGACGGTCTGCCGTGGAATGCTCGACCTTGCGCAGGGCCGTCAGCCGCACGGGGTCGTCAATCCCGAGGTATTCGACCGGCCCGAATTTCAGGCGAAATGGGCCCGGCTCACGCTCGATGGTCATCCGTAATTCCGCGAGGGCAAGGCACTGAGGAGAATCATCATGAGCCGCCGTTTGGAGGGTCAGACGGCCTGGATCAGCGGGGCAGCCTCCGGGATCGGCGAGGCGACCGCCCGGCTCTTCGCCGCCGAGGGCGCTCGTGTGGGTCTCGCCGACATCCAGGTCGGGCGCGGCAGCGAGACCGAGCGTGCGATCCAATCGGCCGGTGGCGAGGCCCTCTTCCTTCCCTGCGACGTCACCCGCGAGGACTCGGTCCTCTCCGCAATCGAGACCACGGTCCGCCGGTTCGGCGGGCTCCAGATCGTCGTGAACTGCGCCGGAGTCGTTCACGGCCGGCTCCTGCACGAATACGACGCCGAGGACTGGGACCGGCTGATGGCGGTCAACGTCCGCTCCATCTTCTTCTCGATCAAGCACGCCCTCGCCCACCTCCGGCGCAACGGGCGTAGCTACATGGTCAACATCGGCTCGATCAGCAGTTTCGTCGGCCAGGCGTCCACGCCGGCCTACACGGCCTCGAAGTTCGCCGTGCTCGGGCTGAGCCGGTCGATCGCGCTGGACTACGCCGCGATCGGCCTTCGGTGCAACTGCGTCTGCCCCGGCATCACCGATACGCCGATGCTGCGTCATCACCTGAATGATAACCCAGACCCGGCCGCGACCCTCTCAAACCGGCTCCACCGCGTACCGATCGGCCGGGCCCTCACACCGGACGACATCGCCCGTTCCGTGCTCTACCTCTCCTGCGAGGACTCGGCGGGGGTCACTGGGACCTCGCTGACCGTCGACGGCGGCTACCTTGCGGCCGCCGAGTGGCAAGCCCCGCGAGTCACCCTGCCGAGCGACCTCCCATGAGACTCCGACTGGCCTGCGCCGACTTTACCTTCCCGCTGCTCCCCCACGAGCACTCGCTCCGGTTGATTGCGATGCTGGGATTCGAGGGGGTGGACATCGGCCTCTTCGAGGGCCGCTCGCACCTCTGGCCCTCACGCGAGTTTGAAGACGTCTCGCGGTCCGCGACCGAGCTCCGCCGCAAGACGAACGATCTCGGGCTGGAGGTCGCCGACGTCTTCCTCCAACTGGACCCGGACTTCCTCCCCATGGCCATCAATCACCCCGAGGAATCCCGACGCCGGGAGGCCCGCGACGCCTTCCAAAGAACGCTGGAATACGCAACGGGCGCCGGCTGCCGACACGTCACCATTCTGCCGGGCGTCCACTTCGAGCAGGAAGGATACGATGCCTCGTTCGGCCGATGCGTCGAGGAGCTCGCCTGGCGGACGGACCAGGCCAGCCGCGCCGGGATCATCCTCGGAACCGAGGCACACGTCGGCTCGATCGCCCCCGATCCGGCCTCGGCCGATCGGCTGGTCTCCAGCGTTCCCGGCCTGACGCTCACACTCGACTATACCCACTTCACCCGGGACGGCCGGCCCGATCCCGAGATCGAGCCGCTTCTGGCGCACGCCGGGCACTTCCACGTGCGCGGGGCCCGCCCGGGCCGGCTCCAGGCCTCGTTCCGTGACAACACCATCGACTACCGCCGCGTCGTCGATCGGATGCGCGAGGTCGGCTATCCCGGCTGGGTCGGCGTCGAGTACGTCTGGACCGAATGGGGACGCTGTAACGAGTGCGACAACCTCTCCGAAACGATCCTGTTCCGCGATTACCTGCGCTCCCTGGCCGATCCCACCCCTGGCGACGAGGCAAGCCGATGAAGCCGCTCTCCCGACCGACGTCCAACCGTCTCGCAATGGCCGCACTGTTCCTGCTCGCCCTGGGATCGATCCCCCCAACGATCCGGGGCGCGGGGCCGATCGCCGTGGAGGCGAACCGGGTCGCCGAGGTGACGTTCACCTCGCGGGCCGACCGTGACGACCCGTTCAACCAGGTCGAGCTCGATGTGGTCTTCACGGGCCCCGACGGGAGCAATCAGCGCGTCCCGGCCTTCTGGGCAGGCGGTCGGGCCTGGCGCGTCCGCTTCGCCTCGCCCGAGCCCGGCACCTTCCGATACCGGAGCGTCTGCTCCGACCCGTCGGACGCGGGCCTGCACGGCGTCTCGGGGACGATCGAGGTCCAGCCGTACCGGGGAGAGAACCCGCTCTACCGGCACGGCCCCCTCCGCATGGCCGCCGACCACCGCCACTTCGAGCATCACGACGGGACGCCATTCTTCTGGCTGGGCGACACCTGGTGGATGGGTCTCTGCGATCGCCTGGCGTGGCCGGACGACTTCCAGGCCCTCACCGCCGATCGCAAGGAAAAGGGCTTCAACGTGATTCAGATCGTCGCCGGCCTCTACCCCGATATGCCCGCCTTCGACGATCGTGGCCGGAACGAGGCCGGATTTCCCTGGGAGAAAGATTACGCCCGTATCCGGCCCGAGTATTTCGACAGGGCCGACGAGCGACTCTCGTACCTCGCCGACCAGGGGATCGTCCCCTGCATCGTGGGCGCCTGGGGTTACCATCTGCCCTGGCTCGGCCTCGATCGCATGAAGAAACACTGGCGCTACCTCGCCGCTCGATACGGCGCGATGCCGGTCGTCTGGTGCGCGGCTGGCGAGGTGAACCTGCCGTACTACCTCAACAAGGGCTTCCCCTACGGCGGCGAGAAGCAAACGGCCGACTGGGAAATCGTGATCCGATATCTTCGATCGGTGAATGCCTTCGGCCGGCTGGTGACGGTCCATCCGACCGGCCTCCCACCCCTGAGCGGCCGGCTCCTTTACAAGGATCAGTCGCTCCTCGATTTCGACATGCTTCAAACAGGCCACGGCGAGCGCGAGGTCCTGGCCCCGACCATCCGCGCCCTCCATGCCTCGTATCAGGCCCAACCCCCCATGCCAGTCCTCAACGGCGAAGTCTGCTACGAGGCGCTTCTCGGCAAAATTCCGGCCGAAATCCCGCGCCTGATGTTCTGGACGAACATCCTCTCGGGCGCCTCGGGACACACCTATGGGGCCAACGGCATCTGGCAGCTCAACCGCAAGGATCGGCCCTACGGCAAGTCCCCACACGGGGGAAACTACGGGACAATCCCCTGGGAAACGGCGATGAAGCTGCCCGGCTCCCGACAACTCGGGTTGGGTAAGGCCCTGTTAATGGAATACCCCTGGCAACAATTGGAGCCGCACTCCGAGTGGGCGAGCTGGGCTCGGGACGGCTCACAAGGCGTCGCCTGGGGCGACTGGATCTGGTATCCCGAGGGCGATCCGACCCGAGACGCCCCCGTCGCACCCAGATTCTTCCGAAAAACGTTTGCTTTGCCCAACGGGAAACCGATCGACCGGGCCGTCCTTCGACTCTCCGTCGACGATCAATTCACCGCCTACCTGAACGGCCAACTCGTCGGCTCGCATGCGAACTGGATGTCCGGCGCGGAGTTCACCGACATCGGACGCCTGCTTCGGCCCGGGAAGAATGTCCTCGCAGTACGCGGAGAGAACAATCCAGGACCGAATCAGGCGAACCCCGCCGGACTCGCCTGCGGTATGGAGGTTGACCTCGGCAGCGGCGAGACCCTCGTCGTCCGCTCCGACTCAACCTGGCGATGCACAACCAGGGAACCCAACGGCTGGCGGGAACCCGACTTCGAGGACAGCGAGTGGAAGCCGGCCCGGGTCATCGCTCGGTTCGGAGAAGGCCCCTGGCAACACAACGTCGGCACCCGGGACGAGTTCCAGGTGCCCTACGCGGCCGGCGTCTCCGGGACGGTCCGAATCATCTACATCCCCCGCGCCATGGACGTGACCATCCACCGGCTGGACCCGACTCGTTCGTACGTCGCCCGGGTCTTCGATCCCACCTCCGGCCGGAAGACCGAGCTCGGCCCGATCCAGTCCAATCCCAAGGGGGACGCGACGATCTCAGCACCCAGCAAGACAACGGCCGACTGGGTGCTCCTGCTGGAGATGGCCCCCCGTAAGTCCCTCTGACAAAACGGGGATGGGCTCCTTCCGGAACTTACCTTAACCCCCCTTTTTCTCTCGTTGAGAACCACGGGGTAGCCGCCGGCCCCACCCCTTGAGAATAAAAGAACCAGCCGGTTGACACGGGGCGGGAGGCGGTTAATATATCCTTCGCCTCGCGGATACGAACGACGAAAACGGCCGGGGCGAGAGGCTCACCAGCCTTCTCAAGCCGGCCGATGGCGTCGAATCCCTGGGGCGGTCTCGCGACTTCCAACCGATCCCGCGAATTTTGAAAAAAATCGCTCGACTGGTTGACTCGAAGTGGGAGACCGCTAGAATAGCCTTCGCCTCGCCAAGAAACCTGATGCCGGAACATCGGCCGGGGAGGATGTCGCAACGACATCCGACACCGGCCGCAAGCATCGAGTCTCGATGATCGAGGCTCGGCCCGTTCACGGAGGGTCCAGGAACTCGCTCCTCGCGACGTCCGGACTGCCATGGACTCGGTCGATCCGCCTTGCACTCTTTGACAATTCGGTCGATAGCATTCGTCAGCCAAACACGAGACGAGATAAGATTTCGTCGCGTCAAGAACCCTT
>DAIDJI010000097.1 GCA_027451455.1 Planctomycetales bacterium
GGTGAGCGCGGGGATAATCGCCCTGGACCTCCAGGAGATCCAGCTCGTCGGAGGCCGAGTCAAACCCAAGGTCGTAGGCCGCCCCACGCTGGACGCCGATGGCGAACGCCAACGCAACGACCGGGACCACAAACCAGGCCCACTCGCGCCGGTTGAAGACGAACCGGCAGACCAGCCAGTTGAGCGGGACGACCACGATCAGATACGCGAGGATCACGCGGAGGACGAAGCCCGAGCTGGGAATCCGGATGCCCGACGACTCTTCGAGCAGGTCGCGGGCCAGCGCGGGGAGGCGGGAGTTGTCGCGCCAGTCGGCAACGCCCGGCTCGAACGGTCGGGACGGGTCGCGGAACGGGCCGGAGTTCGGTACCGCGGCCGACTTCGACTCATCCCGGGGATCCATCCGGACGACCTGCGGAATGTGGTCGCCGTTGTCCTCGCCGATGCGAGCATCCCGGCTGGTGATCCGGTACCACGTGAGGTTCCGGCCCGCAAGCCGCCCGCGCTGAACTTCGGTGTAGGCGTTGATGAGCTGGCCGGCGTTGAGGACCGGATCATCCGGGCGCCTGAGGACCACCCGGCGGACCATCGTGTCGAGGCCCGGCCAGTGGGCGAACGTCGGCTCCGTCGGATTGATCGTCAGCATCGTGATCCGCCCCCGGCCGACCCTCCGCTCGACCGCGAGCAGGTGCGGACTGGCCTCGCCGAGCGGGATCGTCGACGCCCCGGGCACCGGCCGGAGGGTCGCCAGGTACACCGGCTTCTTGTCGGCCGGCCGGATCGGAACCGGACGCTGATACGCCCGGTTCAGGTTGGGACCATTCGCCGAGCGCTGGATCGTCGCGTAATCCTCGGCGAAGGGCAAGAACCCGATCGTCGGCGGCGGATACGCCTTTGAGAGCGGGTCGAGCTCGGCCTCGCCGAGTGCGACCGTCTCACCGGTCGGCTCGCCCGGCAGGTACGGACCGAGAAAGCCCTCCTTGTCGATCGCGTACGAATGGCCGGCGCCGCCGATCAGGATGAGCTGGCCGCCCCAGTGCAGCCAGTCGAGCATCGCCTGCTGCTGGCCGACGGTCAGCGTGTCGGGCGGCAGACCGTCCCAGATCACGTGGCTGAAGGTCGTCCAGGTCAGCGGATGCGATGAGAGCGGCATCTTCTCGATCTCGGCCGGGAGGACGACCCGATAATACCGCTCGCGGTCGATCGACATCGGGTTGTCTCGCTCGGTCGCCGCCGGAATCATCGCGGCCATCCGGTTCCAGGTCGCGAACCGGGTCGTCGCGTCCTTGCTCAGGATCAACACCAGCGCCTGGTGGGGCGACATCTCCGTCAGAATCACCTGCCAGGGCGCATCGGCGCGGAGCGAGCCCGGCCGGGCGATCGAAACCGTCCACTCCTTCGGGACGTTCGGCAGCAGCACCTGCTCGGCCAGCCATCGCCGCTGTTCCTTGAGCAGCCGGGCGTCACGCCGGAAAACCACGTCGATCGCTGTCCCTTCAAGCGGGACCGGGTCGGAGCGGAGCAGACCCTCGTAGTCCTCATCATTGGCCCGCATGTCGAGCGAAAGCGTGCTCCAGTGATTCGCCTTCACATACGGAAGAATATCAAAAGGCGCGATCTGCGACTTGAAAAACTCGAACGGCGGCTTGTCTCGCTTCTGCTCGATCTTCTTCTTGACCGCCTCGGGATCCGTCAGGATGCGCAGGCGGTCCTCCTCCTGCGTCGACAACTGCGCAGCAGCCGGACCGGCGATCGCCAGGACGAGCCCGACGACCAGCCCGGCCCTTCTCCATCCGCGATCGCTGGATCGTTCGCATTCCATGACGGGCGACCTCCTGACCGGGCCGAGACCCGCCCGCCATCGACGGGCCGATCGGATCTCTCGGGCCGAATCTCGTCAAGTCCTGACGATTGTAACAGCCGGAAGTCGCGCCCGGAAGGGCCGCGATCGCGGCAAACCCCGAAGCATACCCCCAAATAGATTCATCGAACCCACATGTAAAAATACGGCGCAACACTGACTCCCGGCCGGTATCGGAACCGGCGAAGGTCGATCGACGTCCCGGGGATCACGGGATCCGGAGTTGCGTTAATGACCGCGCGAACCGGATCCGTCGCGATCGCACGGGGAAGCCACCGGGCCCGCGGCTCGGCCAGGCCCGCGACCTCGAAGACTGGGTAGAGCCAGTCGTCATAAACCAGCTCGAGCCGTCCGTTCAGCCGGTTGAGGCCCGGGCGGTCCGTGAAGAACATCGACGACCGCGGGACCGAACCCTTCTCGTACAGGCTCGCGGTCAGCGCCCGTAACCGATCGTGGTCCCAGCTCGCTTCCTTCACCACCGTGAGGTCCGCGAAGACAACAACCGCCGACGCCACGACCATCGCCCTCAAGACCGACCGAGGCGCCCCCCGCTCAATCGCCGAGACCACCGCGCGGGCGCCCACGACCGACGCGAAGACCGACGCCGGAATCCCGTAATTGACCCAGGCGCCGGCACTTTTGTGGCTTAGAATCGCCGCCATCGCCAGCTCGGCCCCCAGGCAGGCCGCCAGAATCACGTCGCTCCATTGATAATTTCTCAGAAACGCACAGGTTATCAGAGTGAGAGTAGCAACGATTGTGAGCGCAAGGAAGAGTGCCGCGCCGGACCTCGGACCCGTATAGTAAAAGTGGGCGAACGCCACCACAAAAAGTCCCGTGGAGTACAGTGAGGTCCCAAAAGTCGCGATCGACCGTCGGATCCCCGGCCGGCTCGCGGCCAGGCCCAGCACGCCCACGGCGATCATGGTCCACGCCCCGGCGGAGCGATCCACGATCATCAAAAAAAGGATGATCACCATGTCCAGGCCGCCCGGATGGACCTGCCCGATTCGCGAGGCGGCCATGAACGCCGCGTCCCAGATCCGTCCGCTCGTGACGACCCACTCCATCCCGTAGATCAACGCGGCGGTCGCGATCCCCGGCAAGGCCAGGCGTACCAGGGCCCCCTTTCCGCCTCGACCCGTGAGCATCATCAGAAGACCGACGCCCCAGGCCGCGAGCAGATGCTGCTTCACGCAGACCGCCAGCCCGAACAGGATCGAGGCCGCGACGAGCCGCCGACGGCTCTCGCCGATCGATTCGAGCGTCAGCACGATCCCCCAGGTCTGAAGGGCCACGCCGAGCAGGTCGGGCCGAACCGCGAACGGAAAGCCCGCGAGCATCGGCGAGGCAGCCAGAAGCAGGACCGACCACCAGCCCGCCCGTCGCGAGCGGCCCCCGATCCGACCGAGTCGATAGGCCGCGGCGAGGGTCGCCAGCAGTCCCAGCGCCGAGATCCCTCGCCCCGTCAACCTCGCCGCCTCGACCGGGTGAAGACCGGCCTTCCAGATCGGCCAGGCCGCCACTCCAGCGACCCGGTAATACAAAGGCGCGTGGATCAGGACCAGTGGGTTCGTCCCGCCGTAAGGACCGTACAGCTCGCGCGGGCCCGCGGTCAACTGGCGGGCGACCACCATCATCAGCGGCGATTCCATCGCCTCGGTATCGGCCGGACCCAGACCGCGCACGGCCCAGTATCCCATCGCGATCGCCGCTGTGATCGCGATCGCCGCTGTGATCGCGGCCGGCTCCCAACCCTCACCGCGGACCGGATTGCTCGGTGTCGGCTCGCTCATGGCATCCCAGGAAACGCGACCCAGACCCGGAATCGACCGGACCGCCCAACGCGACGGTATCCCCGCTCCGGGAGCGATCCCGGCAGCCCCTCGATCCGGTCGCCCTCCGATTCCAGAACGACCGCCCCGACCCCCGCCTCGGGCCAGATCCTCGGCCCAAGCCATCGCGACCGCGGTTCGGCCAGTTTCCTCGATTCGAAGACCGGATACAACCATTCGTCAAAGACCAGGTCGAGCCGGCCCATCATCCGGTTCCGACCAGGCCGGTCGCCAAAGACCATCGCCGAAGGCGGCACGCCCGCCGTCTCCAGGACGCGAGCCAGGTCGCGATGCTCGACCGCCCGCCGGGTCGCCTCGACCTTCGCGTCCATCCAGGCCGAGGCCAGGACCGCGAGGGCGGCCGTCGCCAGGATCATCCGACCGGGCCAACCAGCGCTCTCCGCGGCCGCCATCATCGGCCGGGCGATCATCGCCGAGGTGAGCGGGACCATCGGGATCGCATAGTTGATCCAGGCACCACTCGACGACCACGAGAGGACGATCACCACCACCAACTCAGCCGTGACGCAGGCTCCCAGCATCCGCTCGACCCGACCAGCGCGGGCGCAACCGACCAGGCCGATCGCCAGGCCAGCCATCGAGAGCGCGGGGAGGATCGTCGTGATCCACGGACCTGGCCAGAAGACCTGCGCGATCGAGAGCATCGCGAGAGCCGCGACCAGCCCCGCTCCCGCGCGACCGAAGGACGCGGCCACCGCCACTGCCGAGAGTCCGGCGGCCTTTCCAGCCACCGCGGCGAGAACGGTCGTGACGTGGAGCCCATCTCCCGGATGAACCCGGCCGACGCCCGACGCCGCGATAAACGCCGAGTCCCAGAGACGCCCGCCCGTGACGATCGCCTCGACCGCGTAGATCAGCCCCGCCGTCCCGACGCCCGGCCCAATCAGCCGCGCGATCGAGGATGACCGAGGCTTCGCCACCAGAGCAGTGATCGCGATCATCACGCCCCACGTCACGACCAGGTGTTGCTTCACGCAGAATGCGAGCCCGAACAGGATCGACGCCAGGACCTCGCGACGTCGCCCGCACTCGATGGATTCAAGCGTCAGAGCGACGCCCCAGGTCTGAAGGGCCACGCCGAGCAGGTCGGGCCGGACCGCGAACGGATAGGCATCCAGCACCGGACACGAGGCAACCAGCATCGCGGCCCACATTCCGGCCCCTCGCGAACGGCTCCCGATCCGGCCGAGTCGATAGGAGGCGGCGAGGATCGCCAGCAGGCCAGCCGACGAGACCAATCGCCCCGCAACCCGCGCCGCCTCGACCGGGTGAAGACCGGCCCTCCAGATCGGCCAGGCCACCAGTCCAGCGACCCGGTAATAAAGCGGCGCGTGGATCAGGACCAGCGGGTTCGTGCCACGGTACGGGCCATACAGCTCTCCAGGCCCGGCGACGAGCTGCCGCGCCACGGACATCATCAGCGGCGACTCATACGGCTCGGTATCCTCCCGGCTGATCCCCTGCGCGAGTCGGAAACCGAGAAAGACCACTGCCGAGGCGAGCAGTAGCGCTCCGATCCCAATCGCCGGACGATTTTCGCCTTGGGCCATCGCACGGCTCCTCGGGCTTCTCGATTCTCCATGCCAGGCCTCGAGATCACGGGACCAGGAGGATCGCAATCGCCGCCAACGCGACCGCACCGAGCAGGCCGACGACCAGCCCCGGAACGCGACGGAGCTTGAGGAAGAAAATCAGTATCAGGCCGGTCGCCGAAATGATCGTCAGGACAACGGCCGAGAGATCAATCACGACCGACCAGACCGGCCCGGTGTCGCGCCCCTTGTGCAGATCGTTGATGACCGCGACGAAGCCGTGATAGGTCTGCGTCAGATTATAGTGGCCGGAGTCGCGGTCGATGAAGGCGTCGGCGGCGTAGCCCGGGCCCTTGAAGGTGACCGTGCATTCCGCCTCCTCGACCCGGAAATCGGCGAGCGCTCCGCGGATCGCGTGCTCTTGCCGAAGTTGCTCGACGATCTCGAGCTTCGCGACCCCGCCCGAGCCCTCCGAATCGGACGCCGGCGACGGACCACGCAGCCACTTCGGATTGAGCTCACCCTCCGTCTGCTCCTGCCGCTCGGAGCCGGCGAAGAACCAGTCGGGGTGATTGAGCGTGATCCCGGTCACACTGAAGAAGAGGACCGCCGCGAGGCCAAACATCGAGACGTAGATGTGCAGCCAGAGGGCCAGCTTGACGGTCTTGATCTTCAGGGTGCGGAACCGCGACGTCCCAGGCCTCGGCCGGTCGCCGGGCCCCGGGCTATTTCGTCGCAGGCTTTCGGCGATACTCGATCGAGGCGGATCGGATCTCGACATTTCCCTTGAGTTCCTCGGTGAACGGGGTCTCGCCCACGGTGACCTTCTTGCGAATCTCCTGATAGGTCCCGTGCTCGCGCGCCGCCTCGATCGTGATCGTGTACTCGCCGGCCGGCAGGGGCTTCTTGAAATTGTCCTTGCCATCCCAGATGACCCGGTACTTCCCCGGAGGACGCGTCGGCCGTGCCAGGGTGTAGAACAGCTCCTTCTTGTCGCGGAGTTTCCGTTCGGTGTCGGCGGCGTACCATCGCTTCAGGTCCGGCATCCATTGAAACGGACCGGCGCCTCCCATCGAGACCCAGAGCGAGAGCGTCCGCACCAGATTTCCCTTCGCGTCCTCGACCCAGACGACCACGTAAGGCCGACGATACCGCCCTCCGCCATCGGGATGATTGACCTCATAGTGGACCACCATCTCAAAATCGGGATTCCAGGGCTTGCCCTCGGCAGGGTTCCCTGCGACGCTCCCCTGGCCCTTTTCCTTGCCCGGATCGTCGGCCGAGGCCAGCAGCGTGGGAGTGGCGCGCTCGTATCGGTGCCAGCCGGGGCTCCGGGTGGTCGTCCCGTCGTTCTCGACGACAAGGAACTCGACGCCGGGCATCGACCCCGCAAGCCGGCGCGCTTCCTCGGGCCCGAGAACGTTGAGCGCGGTGGCGAGGGCATCCGCGTCGATCCCACGGTCGGCGATCACGACGGCCTCGGTCACGCGATCGACGGGTCGGCCGGTCCTGGGATCAAGGATGTGCGAGAACCAGTGGCCGCCGATCCGGAACCCGCGCTGGGAGTTCCCGCTGGTGGAGACGGAGCGATTCTTGACGTCGATGAACGTCAGCGGCTCGGAGGATTCGGAATCCGCCCAGGGTGCGGCGATCCCGATCGTCCGACCGATCTCGCCCCGGACGCAGAGGTCGCCGCCGACATTGAGCAAAACACCGGAGATGCCGGGAACCTCGGCCATTGCGGCATCGCAGGCCCGGCCGACAATGTATCCCTTGGCGATCCCGTCGAGGGTGATCGGGGCATCCGAGAGGCGCTCGGCCGTTCGCGAGTGCGGGTCGAGCCGCCAGGCCGGTTCGTCGATCGCCGATCGGGCGCGGGCTCGCTCGCCCGAAGTCGGAAGCCGCCCGAGCCGGGCCGATTCGGCCCAGAGTTGAGAGAGCGCGCCGACCCTCGGATCGAAGGCGCCGCCGGTCCGTTGACGCCACTCGTCCGACGCCCGCAGGACCTCGAACAATTCGGGCGAGACCACGGAGGGTCCGCGCGGGCCATCGTGCCATCGCCGGAATTCGCTGGTCGGGTCGTACCCGCTGAGGATCGCCGAGAGGCGATCGATCCGGTCGAGGACAACCCCCTCGGCCTGTCTCGCCGAGGCCTCGTCAACCGCGCGGACACGCAGCTCGAGCGAGGTCCCCATGACGTTCTCGTGGAAGAAGGTGTGATCGCCGGCGAGCGAGGGGTTGGGCAACCCGAGGACCGCACCGAGGGCGAGACAGACCGCGAACCGGCTAAGGCTCAGATTCATGATGAAGGCGCGATCTCCGGGGTGGGACCAATGCAGGGTGCCGGACAACTCGGATCGCGACCACGAACCGGGAGAGTCGGGATCGCGGTCGACGTATTATGACCGGGTCGGCGGGCCGGGGAAAGACCGCGGACAGGCCCGGCCTGCGATCCTCCGACGCGTCTTCCGTCCAGATCCTGATTGTCGGGATCGGGGCTTCGGGCGAAAATGGATGCACTGGATCACCGGACAAATGAGCCCGACCGACATGAGGATCGAGCCATGATCGATACAACGACCGGAGAACGGCTGGTTGTCGAGAGGGGGGCGGAGTCTGGCCCCTACATCGACCTGCCCTGGAGTCAGGTGGACAATGTTCGTGAGCGACTCGATCAGGCCGGGATTGCCTACTGGGTAGACCCCTGGGTGATCTCGATCGAAGGCCATCCCGAGACGACCACCATCTATTTCAGCCGATACGTCGACGCGGCCCGAATCCAGGCGGCCCTGGATAAGACTGCGTGACGGCGAGGAGTCGGCCATGTCGCTTGTCGAAGAGATCCAGAACCTCTCTGATCGCTTCCAGACCGACCTCAGGGCAGCCCACGATTACCATCATCACACGCGTCTGGCCTGGCGCCTGCTACGTTCTCAGACCCGCCGAGGACTTCGGTTCGCGGTTCGGAACCCAGTCACCGGATCGATCGTGGATGCGGAGCGACTCCTGGCCCTTTCGGCGGAGTACGAGTCCGTCTTCCTCAACGAATCCCTCTTCCAGCACCTCATTGCTCTCTTCGAGGATTTCCTCTTCGAGCTGCTGCGACTCTGGCTGACAACCTATCCCGCCGGCATCCCCAACAAGGATCGGAAGCCGGTCGATCTGGCGACCGTGATCGAGGCGCCCGATCGGGCGTCGATCCTCCAGACGGTCATCGATCGCGAGCTGAACGCACTGAAGTACGAGCGGCCTTCGGCCTGGTTTCGCTACTTGAATGAACGGGTCAAGCTGGGCGTCCCGACCGACGAGCAGGTCGAGCGATTCACCGAGGCCAAGGCCAGCCGCGACATTCTGGCGCACAACCGAGGTGTTGTGAACGCGACCTACCTGGAGAAGTCGGGCCGGCTGGCGCGATACGCGATCGGACAGCGGCTGGAGATCCCCGAGCCGTACCTGCACGATGCCTGGGACGGCATCCGGTCGATGGCCGGCGATCTGGTCGCCTCGGCAGTCGCGAGGGCCTGATCCTGATCCGTGCTTCCTTGCCGAGTCTCGCCTGTCCGATTATCCTGGCACGATCTTGATCCGCGAGGGTCGTGTCTCGGACTCGGTTTTGGATTCGGTCGGGGAGGGAGCGGCGGATGCAGGTTCTGGCTTGCCTCAACGGTGAGACGATGCCCGTCGAGCAGGCGCGCGTCCCCGTCTGGGATCGCGGCTTCCTCTTCGGCGATGCGGTCTACGAGGTCTGCCGAATCTACGCGGGCCGGTGCTGGCTCGAAGACGCCCACTTCGCCCGGCTCCGCCGGAGCCTCGCCGAACTGGAGTTCCCGCCCGTCGACATCGATCGCCTGATCGATCGCGTCCACCAGACCATCGCCGCCTCGGGCGTGGGCGAGGGGACGGTCTACATGCAGATCACGAGGGGTGTCGCGCCCCGGTCGCACGCCTATCCCGACCCGCCCGTCGAGCCGACCGAGCTGATCGTCGTCCGGCCTTATGACGACTCCGCCACCGCCCGACTCCGCGAGTCGGGCGCCCGGTTGCTCAGCCATCCCGACCTGCGCTGGAAGCGGTGCGACATCAAGACCACCAACCTGCTCGGCAACTGCATCGCGACCGAGGCCGCACGCCGCGCCGGCTGCGACGAGGCTGTCCTGATCGACACCGACGGGTACGTCACCGAGTCGACGCATACCTCGCTCCTCTGGGTGCGCGGCGGCCGGATCGAGGGAACGCCCGAAGGTCCCGAAATCCTTCCCGGGACGACCCGGCAACTGGTCCTCCGGCTGATCGAGCCGCTGGAGATCCCGTTCGCCGAAACAAAGGTGACGCTCGACGAGCTGACCGCGGCCGACGAGGTGATCCTGGTCGGGACGACCACCGAGGTCGTCCCGGTCGTCCGTGTGGACGATCGGAGAATCGGCGCGGGGAGCCCCGGACCGGTCGCCGGGCGGCTCTGGGAAGCTTATCGCCGGGCGGTCGAGGGCTGGCTAGCCGGTCGCCCCTCCGTCGCCTGACGAGCCCGATCGCCGGCTCCTGGAGCGTTCATGGCCACCAGCGAGGAATTCGACGATCCCTTCCTCCGCCACTTCCGGCGCGATCCGATGCCCGGGGCCGGCGTCCGGGTTCTTCTGCTCACCGACCTGTCCGACGACCGCGCCTCGACGATCCTCGGGCCGGCGGTCGAGGCCCTCGAATCCGAGGGACGGACGGTCGAGGCGCGGGTCGTTTCGATCGAGGGCCAGCCCCTTGCCCAGGCGATCCGGATCGGCCTGGAGGGCGCGCATCTACCGCTGGTCCTTGTCGTGAGAGCCGACGAGCCGATCACGGCGGCCCACCTCAGGCCACTCCTGGAAGCCATCGACCACTGCGACCACGTGATCGGTCGAAGGCCGGGACACAGGCTCGCCCGATGGCTGGCGACCTGGCCGCGCCGGGCTGTCTTCGCCGTCCCGCTTCGCGACATCCACTCGCCCTGCCGACTGCACCGGCTGGAGAAGCTGGCAGCCATCCCGCTGCAATCATCAACGACGATGGTTGACCTCGAAATCCTCGCCAAGGCGACGTTCTTCGGCCACCTGATTGACGAGGTCGACATCCCCGCCCTCGCAGCCCGGCCAGGGCCTCGAGGGCGATGGGCCGACCTCCGCCAGTTGCTCCGCGAGCCGATCTTCCAGCAGGCGTCAGGTCCACTTGAAGTAGCGGAGGGCGAGGACGAAGGTCACGACCGCCCAGGCGGCGAGGATCGCCAGCGCGGGGGCGACATCGGCCAGCCCGGCGCCTTCAAGGATCACCCGGCGCAGGGCGCCGGCGGTCTGGGTGAGCGGCAGGGCCTGGATGAACGGCTGGGCGGAGTCGGGGAAGCGATCGGTCGAGAAGAAGACGCCCGAGAACAGCCACTGTGGGAGCATCACCAGGTTCATCAGCCCGCTGACAGCCTCGGTGGTACTGGTCCGGCAGGCGACCAGCAGACCGATCCCGGCGAAGGCCAGCGCCCCGGCCACGTCGACCAGGATGACCAGTCCCAGATTCCCTCGGATCGGCATGCCGAACATCAGCGTGCCGAGGAGCAGGAGCACGGTCAGGTCGGGGACCAGGAACGTCAGACGGGCGCCGAGCAGGGCGAGCAGGAAATCCCGACGAGGCATCGGGGTGGCGACGAACCGCTTGAGCAGCTTGCCGATCCGCAGGTTCACCAGCAGGAAGCCGAGGCCCCAGAGCCCGCCACCCATCGTATTGACCGCGATCAGGCCGGGGATCAGAAAGTCGATGTACCGTGAGCCCCGCTCCTGGACCGGAAGGTTCGACGTCTCGACCGGATCCTTCCGTCCCCGGGCACGCTGGAGGATCTCATCGATTGTCTGGCGAGCGGCGGCGGCCTCGGGTCGGGTCGGGTCGTAGCGGTAGACGATCGACTCCGACCCTTTCGGCTCGATCACCAGCGGCGTCTTGCCGGTGTTCAGCCGCTTGATCGCCTCGGCCTCCGGAGCCCGGCGGAGCATGACCTCGGGGACATCCTTCCGCAACCCGCGCAACCGGTCGCGGGCGAGGGCCTCGTTGTGCGCCCCCAGCGCCGAGGCCACCCACGAGGCGCCGGGGCCCTCGACCAGGTCGACCTGCACCGGCTCGGCCTCCCGGTTCTGAAACGCCGTCCCCAGGACGATCGCCAGCAGCGTCGGGAAGCCGTAGACCCAGAAGATCCGCGCCGGTTGCCGGTAGAAGTCGCGCAGCCGGGTCGCGTAAAGCTGAAAGAGCGGGGAGTTCTGGAGCATGGTCAGTCCGTGAATGGAGCGGTTCGGCGACTTCAGCCTCTCATGTCCTGATAAAATTTCTCAGTAATCCATGGCGGCGGGCTCATCCTCGCCGGCGCCGGGCCCGCCGTGGCGCGGGGGCTGTCTCGCCGGCCTCGTCGTCGCGAAGGTGGCGGCCGGTGAGCGAGACGAAGACGTCCTCCAGACTGATGTGCCGCGTGGTGAGGCGGGCCATCGGCCGGTCGATCCGGTCGAGGGCGTCGAGCAGCGC
>DAIDJI010000098.1:0-7398 GCA_027451455.1 Planctomycetales bacterium
ACGGGGATCCCGATCGGGAGCCGAGCGACTTCCCGCCACTCCACGGGGCGGAAGTCCGTCCCGACCGCTCGGTTTGTGTCGGAGCGCTCCCGTCAACCGAAACGGCGGGCCAGCTCGTCGATCGCGGCGCGGGAGGGCAGGGCCTCCTGGGCGCCCGCCCTCGTGACGGCGAGCGCCGCCGCGGCGCAGGCCCAGGCCGCGGCCCTGTCGGGCGGCTGACCTTCCGCAATCGCGACCGCCAGCGCGCCGTTGAAGGCGTCGCCGGCGCCGACGGTGTCGACGGCCTCCACCCGAGGCGCCGGGATCAATCCGTAGGGCTTCGCGGCCACCACCTGGCATCCCCGCGCGCCCAGGGTAATCACAACGCAGGCGGCGCGGCTCCGCTCCTTCAGGCGGAAGGCGCAGTCGATCCAGTCGGGCTCGTCCGGGAGATCCGCCGGAATGCCGGCCATCGCCATCGCCTCGGTGCGGTTCGGCGTCAGGTAGATCGCCTCCCGCAGGTCTCGGAGATCGGCGACCGCCGGCGCGGGCGCCGGGTTCAGGATCGTCGTCATCCCCGCGTCGAACCCTCGGCGGATCGCCCGGATCGCCGTCTCGATCGGGATCTCCAGGCTCGCGAGCAGGACGTCACCCGCCCGAAACAGCGAGTCCGGCAGGCGGTCGATATCCTCGGGACTCAGGTTCCTGTTGGCCCCGGGCGCGACTCCGATCATGTTCTCGCCGAGATCGTCCACGTAGATCATCGCGACGCCCGAGGAAACGCCCTCGACCACCTTCACACCCTCGACGTCGATCCCCTCGCGCCGGTAATGCGCCAGGGCCTCCCGGCCGAGCGGATCGTCGCCGACGGCCGTGATGAAGGCCACCTCAGCGCCGGCGCGCCGGGCGGCGACAGCCTGATTCGCTCCCTTGCCGCCGGGCGTCGTGGCGAACGATCGGCCCAGCACCGTCTGCCCGGGCGCCGGCAGGCTCGGCAACCGAACGACCATATCCGTATTGCTCGACCCGAAGACGACGACTCGGGGCATCGGGCTCTCCTCGTGAGATCGGGGAAATCCGGCGGCTCTCGGCGGTCGCCGCCCATTCTAATCGACCAGGGCACGCCCGCCATCATCCAGGCGATCGCGCCGGACCGGGCGACGGAAGCGCGGAGATCGGATAAGATGGGCGGGCGGATCGGCGGACGGTCCAGGTCGCGTTCGGGGCGGAACAGGGACGGAACGAGAGAGGTCCAGGCTCATGTCATCGAATGTGGCCCGACCGTCGACGACGCACGATGCCGACCGTGGCGAGGCGCCCTCGTCGCGATGGCTCGGGACGAACGTCGACGGACCGCCAGGCCATTCTCCTGGCCCGATCGACCCGGCCATGCGTCAGCTCGCCGAGACCCTCCCCGCCCTCGTCTGGTCGGCGCGGCCAGACGGGTTCAGCGACTATTACAATCAACGTTTCCTCAATTACCTGGGGAAAACGCAGGACGAAATGATCGGATGGGCCTGGCCAACGACCCTCCATCCCGACGACGTCGAACGAAGCCGGATCGCCTGGGAAACGGCCTGTCGGACCGGGTCGGAGTACGAAATCGAGTACCGCATCCGACGGCACGACGGCATCTATCGATGGCACCGCGGCCAGGCGGCGCCGTTCCGGAACGATGACGGCCAGATCATCCGATGGATCGGAACCTGCACCGAGATCGACGACCACCGGCGCACCGAGGAGGAGCTGGGGGCGCTCGCTGCGCAGTACCGGGCGGTCTACGACCAGGCGGCCGTCGGAATCGCCGAGGTGGACCTCGACGGCCGGTTCCTCCGGGTCAACGCGCGATACGGGAAGATCGTCGGCTACCCGCCCGAGGAATTGATCGGCCGGAGCTTCCTCGAAATCACTCACCCCGACGACATCGCCGAGGGCCGCGACCGGATGGCCCGCGTCGCTGAGGGGGCACCCAGCTACACCTATGAAAAGCGCTACCTCCGCCGGGACGGCCGGGTCGTCTGGGTTCACGCGGCGGTCTCGCGAATCTGTGTCGGGGCCGGGCGGCCCGATCGGATTGTCGCGGTCATCGAGGATATCACCGGCCGGGTCCGGCTGGAGGAGTCGCTCCGGTCGAGCGAGGAGCGGTTCCGCGGCCTGATGGAGCAAGCCCCGTTCAGCATCCAGATCCTCGCCCCGGACGGAACCACCCGACGGGTCAACCGGGCCTGGGAACAGCTCTGGGGAACGACGCTCGACGCCATCGCCGATCACAACATCCTTCACGATCCGCAGCTCGAAGCGTGCGGCGTGCTCGGCCCGCTCCGGCGAGCGTTCGAGGGAGAGGCGGTCGTCCTGCCGACGATCGCGTACAGCCCAAACCAGACGATCGCCGAGGTCAGCCGGCACGACGACCCGCCGCGGTATCTCGCCGCCTCGGCCTACCCGCTGAAGGACGTCGAGGGCCGGGTGCGCGAGGTCGTTCTGGTCCACGAGGACGTCACCGAGCCCAGGCTCGCCGAGGAGCGGCTCCAGCGGAGCGAGCATCGGTATCGATCGCTGGTCGAGATGACCGCGGCGATCGTCTGGACGACCGCGGCCTCCGGCGAGGCCGACATCTACCAGCCGGCCTGGACGGCGTTCACCGGCCAGTCGGCCGACGAGCAGGCGGGCTGGGCCTGGCTCGAGGCCGTCCACCCCGACGACCGCCTCTCCACCGCCGCCGCCTGGGCCCGCTCGATCGCCACGCGATCCCCCTTCCGACACGAGCACCGACTCCGCCGCCATGACGGCGAATATCGCCACATGAGCATACGCGCTGTTCCGATGATCGGGCCCGACGGCTCGGTCTGCGAGTGGGTCGGCCTCCATACCGACATCACCGAGGCGAAGCTCGCCGAGGAGGCGCTCAGGGACTCCGACCGCCGCAAGGACGAGTTCCTCGCCACCCTCGCCCACGAGCTGCGCAACCCGCTCGCCCCGATCCGCAACGGCCTGGAGGTGATGCGGAGGGCAGGCGAGGATCCGTCGGCCGTCGAATCGGCGCGGGCGATGATGGAGCGGCAACTGGCGCACCTGGTCCGGCTGGTCGACGACCTGCTCGACCTCAGCCGGATCAGCCGGGGCAAGATCGACCTCCGAATGGAGCGGGTGGAGCTTTCCCGGGTCGTGCAGCAGGCGGTCGAGACCAGCCGGCCGGCGATCGAGGCCGGCCACCACGAACTGAGCGTCGAACTGCCCGACCGGCCGATCCTGGTCGACGCCGATGTCACGCGGCTGGCCCAGGTGATTGCCAACCTTTTGAACAATGCGGCAAAATACACACCAGGGGGTGGCCGGATTCGGCTCCTGGCCGAACAGTCCGGCGATCGGGTCACGGTGAAGGTCCTCGACAATGGCGTCGGCATCCCGGCGCCGATGCTTCCGCGGATTTTCGAAATGTTTACACAGGTCGATCGATCATTGGAGCGGTCGCAGGGCGGGCTGGGGATCGGGCTCTCGCTGGTCAAGGGCCTGGTGGAGCGGCACGGCGGGTCGGTCGAGGCGCGGAGCGACGGGCACGGACTCGGCAGTGAGTTCGAGGTCACGCTCCCCGCGGCCGGTCCGCCGGAAGACGCCAGGAAGACCGAGGGCGAGACCACGCCCGAGGGATCACCCTCGACCAGGCGGCGGATCCTCGTCGTCGACGACAACCGAGACGCTGCCACCAGCCTGGCGATGCTCCTCAACATCCTCGGCAACGAGACGCGGACCGCCCACGACGGCCTCGAGGCCCTGGAGGCCGCCTCGGCGTTCCGCCCTGACGTGATCCTGCTGGACATCGGCATGCCGAGAATGAACGGCTACGACACCGCCCGTCGGATCCGAGAAGAGCCCTGGGGCCGCAGTATGGTCCTGGTGGCACTGACCGGATGGGGCCAGGAAGACGACCGCCGCCGCTCGAGCGAGGCCGGCTTCGACCTCCACCTGACCAAGCCCGTCGAGCCCGCCGCGCTCGAAAAAATGCTGGCCGGGCTGGGATCGAAGGCAGGTTGAGCGATCCGGACATCGCCCCTCGGAGGCCGGTGCGGTTAGAATCGATCATTGTCCGCCGCGAAGGCGAGACGGAGCGCCGGCCATGCCCAAATTCTCGCTGGACAACGTGACGATGGACGGCTTCCGGGGGCTCAGGAACCTCCATCTCGCCGACCTCGGGATGATCAACATCCTCGTCGGTCAGAACGACTCGGGCAAGACGAGCGTGCTGGAAGCGCTGTCGATCCTCTGCAATCCGCTTGATCCCTCCGAATGGGCCTGGATGGTCTATCGGCGCGACTTCGGAGGGCTCGACGAATCGCGGCTCCAGTCGCTCCGATGGTGCTTCCCTCGAGACGCGAGGCTCGCCGATCCGGACACCCCGTTCGAGGGATTCTGCTCGATGACCTGCGACGGGGTATTCCCCCTGCGGAAGCTGGAAGTCTCTTGCAGGGAGATCGTCGGAGGGCTGGATGCCAATGGAGGAACCAGCGGCCCGCCGGGAACTGCAAACGGCGAACAATGGCTGGACCTGGCCCTTAATGGCGGCCATGGCAACAACGATGAGCCGAACCGAGGCGTCGAGATCGTCCATCGCACCGAATGGGCAGACGGCGGACCACAGACAGTTCGGGACCGTTTGTGGGAAAGACTGCCGAAATATCCGGTGCGACAGGTCCACGGGAAACGAGTGATGGCCGAGACATTGACGCCTTACTCGTATCAGATCAATCGGACTCAGGTACGGACCCTTTCCCGGCTGCTCTTCGACCTGGATTCTCGCTCCTTGCTCCTTGATTTGATCCAGCAATTCGACACGAATGCCCAGGATATCGACGTCGTTTCCTTTCGCGGATCAAGGCCCGCGATCTATCTCAACCATCGTCGCCTCGGCCCCGCGCCGCTATCAATCTTCGGCGACGGCCTGCGCAGGGCCGTCCTGCTCGCCAGCACGCTCCTCTCTCTCAAGGAAGGCGGCATCCTGCTCATCGACGAGATGGAAGAAGGCATTCATGTCTCCGGCTTTCGGAAAGTCTTCGCCTGGCTGACGAGGGTAGCTCGGGGCCTGGGCGTCCAGATCGTCGCGACCACCCACAGCCTTGAGGCCGTAGATGGGGTCATCATGCCCAACAAGGACTCGATCGACGATGTCGTTACTTACCAACTGAGCCAGGCGGGAGACCACACACGGGCCAGGCGGATTTATGGGGACCTCTTGCTCCGACTCCGCTACGAGAGCGGACTTGATGTGAGGTAGGCGATGCCGAAGTACGGCTTTCTGGTCGTTGAGGGTCCCCACGATGTCGAGTTCGTCTACAGGTTACTCAGCCCCTTTGGCATGGAACGCGTCCGTCTCGAGAAGGATCTCGACCCGTTCTTCCTGCCAATGATCCCGCGCACTTATCCTCCCGATGGCGACCTGGAAGTGCGAATGCCCGTTCCGCTTTTCCTGAAGTGCCCGACTCATGCGATCGCCGTTCGGAGCGCGGGCGGAGATACAAGGCTGGTCGGCGCGGTCGAGGAAGGGTCGTTCAAGGTGGGTGCCGAGCGCTTGACCGGCATCGGCATCCTGCTGGATTCCGACAAGATGCAACCTCCCGCCGATCGCTACGCGACCATCCGGGACGGGCTCCGAGCGAAAGGCTTTCCGTTCCCGGACGAACCCGCCATTGTCTCGCCCTCACCCCCGAGACTTGGAGCCTTCGTGCTGCCGGACAACCGGTCTCCCGGCACCCTGGAGGACATCCTGCTCGAATGCGGCCGGCAGGTCTATCCGGGACTGCTCGCCAGGGCCACGGCTTACGTCGAGGCGGCCTCCCAGGATTCACGCCTCAAAGGCGATGATCGAAAAGATCTGCGCAAGCCGTCCGGACGCCACAAGGCCATCGTCGGTTCGATGGCCAGCATCCTCCGTCCGGGGAAGGCTGTCCAGGTCTCAATCCAGGACAATCGCTGGCTCCGTGGGACGACCCTCATGATCCCGCGGGTCAAGGCTGTCCAGGATTTCCTCGCCGATCTCCTGGAGCTTACGCCGCCCGCCGCACCCGCGGCCCCGTCACCTTGAGCCTCGCGCCCCGATTCCACCACATTGCCACGGGAACGGGCGCGCGGCAGAATGAGGCGCGGAGGGCCGTTTCTCATCTCACGGCCCCGGGTCGCGCTCGAGACACCTCGCCAGGAGGAATTCACATGAGCTTCCGTTCCGATCGAAGGCGATTCCTGCGCGCCTCCGCCGCGGGCGCCGCGATGGCCGGCCTGGGCGACCTGGGGTTCCTCGACGGCCTTGCTCCCGTCCGGGCCGATGAGGCCCAGCTCGATCCAAAGGTCGTCCGGCTCGACTCCGGCATCGAGCCCATCGTCCGACTCCTTGAAGAAACCCCGCGTGATCGGTTGATTGAGGAGGTCGCCGGCCGGATCAAGAAGGGCCTGACCTATCGCGAGGTCCTCTCGGCGCTCCTGCTCGCGGGCGTCCGCAACATCCAGCCGAGGCCGCACGTCGGCTTCAAGTTCCACGCGGTCCTCGTCGTGAACTCGGCGCACCTGGCGAGCCTCAACTCGCCCGACTCCGACCGATGGCTCCCCATCTTCTGGGCGCTCGACTACTTCAAAAACGCCCAGGCTCAGGATGTCCGCGAGGGGAACTGGACGATGGGCCCCGTCGAAGAGAAGGCGGTCCCGCCGCCAGGCCGGGCGCGCGAGGCGTTCCTCGCGGCGATGGACCGATGGGATGAGGCCGCGGCCGACGCCGCCGTCGCCGGACTGGCGCGCACCGCCGGCTCCGACGAAATCTATGAGCTCTTCGTCCGCTACGGCGCCCGCGATTTCCGCGACATCGGCCACAAGGCCATCTACGTCGCCAATAGCTGGCGGACGCTGAACGCCATCGGCTGGCAGAACGCCGAGCCAGTCCTCCGCTCGCTTGCCTACGCGCTCCTCCAGCACGAGGGAGGCAACCCGGCCGATCGCGACGACGCCGCCGATCGCCCCATCCGAAGAAATGCGCTCCTCGCCTCCCGAATACGCGAGGGATGGTCGGCCGGCAAGCCCGACGCAGGCGCCTCCGCCGACCTGCTCTCCACACTCCGGACCGGCTCCGACGAGGACGCCTCGCGACAGGTCGTCGAGCTGCTCGACCGGGGCGTCGGACCGCAATCCGTCTGGGACGCTCTTTTCGACGCCGCGGGCGAGCTGGTGATGCGGCAGCCCGGAATCGTCGCGCTGCACGCGGTCACCACCACCAACGCCATGCGATACGCCTACCAGGCCACCGCCGATGACCTCACCCGACGCCTCCTCATGCTCCAGAACGCCGCGTTCTTGACGATGTTCCGTGGCGCCCTCGGCGGGCGAGGAAAGGTGAAGGACACCCGGATCGATCACCTGGAGCCGGCCGAGCCCTCAAAGGCC
>DAIDJI010000098.1:7408-11755 GCA_027451455.1 Planctomycetales bacterium
ATCTTCGAGGAGGCCGGGCACGAGCGGATGGCCGCCGTCCGCCGGGCGCTGGCCTACCTTCACGAAGGCCACGACGCCGGCGCCCTGATCCAGGCAGCGCGTCGGCTGGTCTTCCTCAAGGGAGACGATGCGCACGACTACAAGTACAGCTCGGCCGTCCTGGAAGACTTCTATCAAGCCTCGTCGGCCTCGCGCGACCGATACCTGGCCGCCGCCACGATGTTGCTTCCCGCCTCGTCCGACCGCGACAACAAGCTGGTCGAGCGCATCCGGGCGGCCTTCGCCTGAGGGTGCGAAGTCGCGCGTCCGAGGAATCTCCCGGTGCCCAACCGCTTCTCGGCGGTCGTCTGTCCCCTTATGATGAGACCGCCGGGGAGCAAGCCAGGGAGACCTCTCGGATGACCTTTCGACCAGACGCAGGCCATTGGGCGAGGATCGGGATGACCGCCATGCTGGGCGTGATCCTGGGCGGATCGGGAGCCGCTCGCGGGCAGGGATATGATCGGCCGCACGGACCGCCGCACAAGTCGCGGTCGGCCGTGATGGCCCGACACGGGATGGCCGCGACCAGCCAGCCTCTCGCAACCGCCGCCGCCATCCGCATCCTCCAGCAGGGGGGAAACGCCGTCGACGCTGCAATCGCCGCGAACGCCGTCCTCGGCGTCGTCGAGCCGATGTCGTGCGGGATCGGCGGCGACCTCTTCGCGATCGTCTGGGTCGCAAAAGATCAGAAACTCTACGGCCTGAACGCCAGCGGGCGAGCGCCCGCCTCGGCCACCATTGAGCTCTTCCGCGCGAAGGGGATGACCACGATCCCCGTCCACGGTCCGTTGAGCTGGTCGGTCCCGGGTTGTGTCGACGGCTGGGAAACCCTCCGCAAGCGGTTCGGTACGCGGCCGTGGAGCGACCTGCTCGCGCCGGCGATCGAGCAGGCCGAGCTGGGGTTCCCGGTCAGCGAGATCATCGCCGGAGACTGGAAGGCCGCCGAGCCGGCCCTCCGCGCGATCCCAACCTCGGCCGCCTGCTACCTCCCCGGCGGACACGCTCCCGCGCCCGGGTCGATCTTCCGCAACCCCGCCCTGGCGCGGTCGCTCCGCGCGATCGCCTCGGACGGTCGCGACGCCTTTTACAAGGGACCGATCGCCGAGGCGATCGTCGCCTACTCGCAATCGGCCGGCGGCCTCTTCAGCCACGAAGACCTCGCCCGACACACCAGCACCTTCGTCGAGCCGGTCTCGACCAATTATCGAGGCTACGACGTCTGGGAGCTTCCGCCGAACGGCCAGGGAATCGCCGCGCTCGAGATGCTCAACCTGCTCGAACCCTTCGACCTGAAGGCGATGGGCCCCCAATCGGCCGAGGCCCTCCACCTGATGATCGAGGCCAAGAAGCTCGCCTACGAGGACCGGGCGAAGTTCTACACCGATCCCGAGTTCGCCCGCGTTCCGGTCGCCGAGTTGATCTCAAAGACCTATGCTAACAGGCGGCGGGCGCTCATCGATCCCAACCGGGCCAACCCCAGCCCCAGCCCCGGCGAGCCCTTGCAGGCCGACACGATCTACATGACCGTCGTCGACCGCGACTTCAACGCCGTTAGCCTGATCCAGAGCAATTTCCACGGCTTCGGCTCATACCACGTCGCGGGCGACCTGGGCTTCGCACTCCAGAATCGCGGGTGCCTCTTCGCACTCGACCCGAAGCACGCCAACCGGCTGGAACCGGGCAAACGGCCCTTCCACACGATCATCCCGGCGTTTGTTACCAGGAGCGGCCGACCCTGGCTCAGCTTCGGCGTGATGGGCGGCGACATGCAGGCGCAGGGACATGTTCAGGTCCTCTGCAACATGATCGACTTCGGGATGGATGTCCAGTCGGCCGGCGACGCCGCGCGATTCCGTCACTTCGGTTCGTCGGAGCCGACCGGCCAGCCCGCCGACCCCGGCGGCGGAACGGTGGCGCTGGAGTCCACCATCCCGGCCGATGTCCGTCACGCCCTCGAGGCAAAAGGCCACCGACTCGGACAGGCGCCCGGAAGCTTCGGCGGCTACCAGGCGATCCGGATCGACGTCGAGAACGGCGTCCTGATCGGCGGCTCCGACCCCCGCAAGGATGGCGGGGCGATGGGATATTGAGTTTTCAGTTTTCAGTTTTCAGTTTTCAGTTTTCAGTTTTCAGTTTTCAGTTTTCAGTTTTCAGTTTTCAGTTTTCAGTTTTCAGTTTTCAGTTTTCAGTTTTCAGTTTTCAGTTTTCAGGAGACTCCTCGCTCACCACCACCGGGAAGAGCGGAGCGAGGCACACTCACCCGAAGCGCCGCGAGGGTTCCGGAGAGCATGGCGGGCCGAGCGTGGGAGGCCCCTCGCTGGCGCTTCGGGTTGGTGTGCGCGGCCTGAGGGCCAAACCACAGCGCGGGGGCGCCGGCCATCGCTCGGGGTGGTGTTGAGCGAGGAGTCTCCTGAAAACCGAAAACTGAAAACCGAAAACTGAAAACCGAAAACTGAAAACCGAAAACCGAAAACCGAAAACCGAAAACCGAAAACCGAAAACTCATCGAATCAGCGGCCGGACCTCGATTTTTCGGAAGAAAATTTCAGCACCCTCGGACTGGAACTGGATCTTCCCCTTCGTGTGGCTCGACTTCGTCCCGACGTTGACCACATACCCATTCAGAACAACCGTGATGGTGTCGCCGTCGCAGATCACTTCCATCCGGTTCCACTCACCGGTGGGCTTTTCGACGTCGCGGGCGCCCCGAAATCCGAGTCGATCTTTCCATTTCGGGTCGCGGCCCCACCAGTTGAATCGACCGCCCTTCCGGGTGATCGATTGGCCGCCCTTCTGGTAATACGGCTGGCCGTCGGGACCGGTGCGGACCTCGCACGTAAGGCTCGGCTGCCCCTTGCCACCGACCATCAGCAGGTCGCCGGTGCCGCCCTCAATGATCTGGCACTCCTGGCTCTCCAGCCAGTTGCCGCCAGCGGCGCCGTCCTTGCCGACGCAGTGGATCAGAACTCCCGAGTCGCGCGCGGCCGATTTCCGCGGGACCCAGGTCTGCTCGCCCCACTTCCACTCAACGACCAGCAGATAATCGCTGTACTCGTTGACAGTCGCCAGGCCGCCGAACTCCTCGCCCGACGAGCGGATCATGCCGTCGCGGACCGAGAAGACGCCGCGGGGGTCGCTGAGGCCCCGGCCACGGACAAACGGGTAGAAACCTTCGAGATCCTTCCCGTTGAACTGGAAGATTGGCTCGCGA
Source organism: Planctomycetales bacterium (assembly GCA_027451455.1). GTDB lineage: Bacteria > Planctomycetota > Planctomycetia > Isosphaerales > Isosphaeraceae > JAKAUH01. The sequence continues at coordinate 10,662 of DAIDJI010000098.1, forward strand.
GTGCGCACAGTCGGCACCTCGCGGGCAAAGGCGGGAATCTCCGGGTCGGACGGCTGGGCCGCCACAAGGGGCAGCGAGCCCCCGATCAGCAGGATCAGGGCGACAACGCGAGGCGCACGGCTCATGGTGGGCGCTCCGGAGCGAGGGGGTGGGCATCGGGCAACGCGACCAGCGACGGTCACGCGACCAAGTTTGCCGCCTCGCCGGGCGGTCCGCAAGCTCCGACCGGCCGGTTCGGCGGCCGATGGGACCGCGTCCAATCGGATCAGGCCCGCCGCAAAACCGGTCGGACCACCCGCGCCGTCCCGATCCCGTAGCAGACAATCAGCAGGCTATACACCGCCGGGATGAACGGGTCCGACGCCGCTCCAAACGTCGTCCAGAACCCCATCAGGCAGAACCCCCAGGAAGCCAGCAGGCCAGCGGCAAGAGCCCATCGCAGGATGACCATGATCGTTCGCTCCTTCCTGAAGCGAGACATCAGGATGCCGCCCGACTTCCCTATCGGGCAGGCAACCTTCTCATGAGCAAAGCCCACCGCCGTGTGCCACATTCCTCTGTCCTTTTGTCGGTGGTCCCGTCCGGGAGGCCAGGCTTTCCTATCCTCTCCCAATCCCCAGCGCATCGGCGACGCGGTTGATGTAATTGAACCACGAGGCAATCAGGGTGATCTGGAGAATGCCGCGGTCGTCGAAACCGGCGGCGTGGAGTCGTTCGTGGTCGGTGGGCGAGACCTTCGTCGCATCTCGCGTGATCTTCACCACGTAATCCAACATCGCGCGCTCGGCCTCGGTGATCGGGGCCGTTCTGTAGTCCTCACGAAGCGCCTGGACGAGCCCGTCGTCCAGGGTAACCCGACGCAGAAACTCTGCGTGTGAAACAATTCAGTAGTGGCAGCGATTGGTCAGCGAGACCATTGTGGCAATCATTTCATGCTGCCGGCGTGAGAGTGGCAGATCCGGCGCCATCAGCGCTCCGAACGTCGAGAACGCGTGATACATCGCCTGCGGGATCAAGAAGTGCGAGGCGACGATCCCCGGCACGCCCTGATCCAGCTCCTGCACCGGCTCGGCATACTCACGCGGGTAAAGCGC
>DAIDJI010000099.1 GCA_027451455.1 Planctomycetales bacterium
CGTCCTGGGCCGGGCTGCGACAGCGACCGAGGAGGCGCACTGGGTCCGCCAGCTCGACCACGGGGTCACTCGTCGCGAGGTCGCTCACGCGATCTTCAACTCCCGGGAACATCGCCAGCAAGAAGTCGCAGCCTACTCGGAGGCATTCCTCGGGACGTCGTCCCTGGCGGGATCAGGCCGGCTTGTCTCGCGTCTCCGGCAAGGCGGGTCGGAGCAGACGGTCGTTCGTTCGATCCTCAACTCTCCCGCTTACCAGTCCGCGCACACGAATCCGAGCACGCTCGTCCAGGACCTGTACCTTGAGGTCCTGGGGCAGCAGCCGACGTCGTCGGAGGTGGCGGGCTGGACCTCGCTCCTGAGAGCGGGGCTGAGTCGTCGGGAGCTGGTGGATCGGTTCGTCAACTCGGCCGCGGTCGACGAGCAGATTGTCCAGAGTTTCTACGCGATCTACCTCCACTCCCAGCCCAATGCCGCCGAGATCCGGCATGCGACGGCCATCCTGCAATCACAAGGGGGCTCGGCGACGAAGCTCGCCGTCAGCATCCTCGGGAGCCGTGGCTTCGATCAGGCCGCGCAGGGTTGATGGTGCCCTGTCGGCGAACCCCGGGATAGCCCATCGAAGAGCCTGGGCTGTCCCAGGCGCGGGACGCTTGCGTCGCGCGGTCCGGGGCGCCACAATACCCCTCGTCCGATCGCTCCTCGGAATTCGGGGATGCCGATCCGAATCTGGGGATCCGCCCGCCGGCCTGCCCGGGGCATCGAACCGAGGTCACCATCCATGAACAACTTCTCCCCTCCCGGGCCCTCCGACCCGCTCCGGCCGAATCGTCGCGAATTCGGGCTGGGGGCCTTCGCCGCCCTCGCTCTCGGATCGACGGCCCGGGCGGACTCCACCGATCCGCGTCCCTTCGGTGACGAGTTCCCGGATCTCGACTCGCTCTCCTCGGGCGAGTGGTGGAAGAAAGCACCCCCGAAGGGCCCGAATGCGCCGCCGCTGTTCGATGTTCCCCGCGATCAGGTGGTCGTGTTCGCCCTCTATACCGTGGATCACGGCGTGCTCAAGCTCTCGGCCCAGCTTTACCCGCTTCGGCCGGACGAACTCCAGGAGGCCCGCCTGGAGATCGAGCGAGACGGAACCTGGATCGAACTCCTTAAAGCCCCTGTTGTCTATCCCGGCTGGAGCGCCCATTTCCGGGTCGAGGGATGGGACGCCTCGAAGAACGTCAGGTATCGCGTCCGCCACGGCGAGCGGGCCATGTTCGAGGGGATGATCCGTCGCGATCCGATCGACAAGAACACGATCGTTGTGGCGAACATGTCGTGCAACTCCAGCCGGACCGCGGGCCGTCGGCCGGAGATCGTCCAGCACCTCCTCGACCAGGATCCGGACCTCCTTTTTTTCGCCGGCGATCAGACCTATCGAGAGACTCAGCACACTGCCGGTTGGATCGAGTTTGGCCTCCAGTTCCGCGACCTGATCCGCGACCGACCGACCATCACCATCCCCGACGACCACGACGTCGGACACCCAAACCTCTGGGGCGAGGACGGCAAGCGGTGCCATCGTCGCGACGGTGCCGACGGCGGATATTTCTTCCCGGCCTCTTATGTGAATATGGTCCAGCGACAGCAGACGTGGCATCTGCCCGACCCGGTTGATCCAGCGCCGGTCCGGCAAGGCATCACCGTCTATTTCACCCGGCTACGCCTCGGCGGGGTGGACTTCGCCATCCTGGAGGACCGGAAGTTCAAGAGCGGCCCGGAGGGAAAGATCCCCAGTATGGGGCCGCGCCCCGATCATATCAACGATCCAAAGTACGATCCGAAATCGATCGATGTCGAGGGATTGCAACTCCTCGGCGACCGCCAGATGCGGTTCCTGGCCGACTGGTCGACCGACTGGACCGGGGCGGTGGTAAAGGCGGTCCTCTCGCAGACGGCGTTTTGCGGGGCGGTTCACATGCACGGTCAGCGGAACGGCCGGCTCCTCGCCGACCTCGACTGCAACGGCTGGCCGCAGTCGGGCCGCCGGGAGGCTCTGCGGGCGATCCGTCGGGTGCGGGCCGTCCACCTCTGCGGCGATCAGCACCTGGCAGTGGTCGTGAAGCACGGAATCGACCACGAGAGCGATGGTCCTTACGGCTTCACCAGCCCGGCGCTGATCAACACGATCTACGGGCGATGGTGGCACCCCGAGGACGAGAAGCCCGGGCCGAATCCAGTGCCGGGTAGTCCCCTGCCCTGGACCGGCGATTTCACCGACGGCCTGGGCAACAAGATCCGGATGCTCGCCTACGCCAACCCCGGCAACATCCACGACGAGAAGCAGCGGGCCGACGGCTACGGAGTGGTCCGCTTCGACAAGACGCGTCGGACTGTTACCTTCGAGTGCTGGCCTCGCTTCTCGGCCGCGAAGGCTGGCGACGAGGGCCAGTTCCCCGGCTGGCCGATCACGGTGGGCTGGGACGACAACGACGGCCGGGCGCCCTCAGCCTGGCTCCCGGAGTTGGTCTTCGATCCGGGCGTCCACCCCGTCTTGCGCGTGGTCGAGGATCGATCGGGTGAGACGCTCTACGTCGTGCGGGTTCCGGGGCCGACATTCCGTCCACCAGTCTTCGGGCCCGGAAAGTACACGGTGACGGTCGGCTCCGACCGCCCCGACGCCGTGACGCTCGCACACCTCGAAGCCGGAGCCGCCGAGCAGGTCGGCCGCCGGACCGTCCGCTGGTGATTCGCATCGCCGACTCCCTCCGAGACGCGAATCCCCGACTACTCACGGAGCTGACCCGATGATCCGACTGCTGCTCGCGACGGCTTGCCTGCTCGTCTCCTCCACCTCATCTGCCCGGGACACCCGCCCGAACATTCTGTTCATCCTCGTCGACGACCAGTCGCCGTTCGACTTCAAGATATACAACCCCGACTCTCGACTGAGCTCGCCTAACATCGAGCGGCTGGCGCGCGAGGGCATCGTCCTGGACGCCGCCCACCACATGGGCTCCTGGAGCGGCGCGGTCTGCACGCCCTCGCGCACCATGATCATGACCGGAAGGACGCTCTGGCATATCCCCGATCCGTCGAAGCAGTCGCTCGCCAATCCGAACGGCCGGAATCCGAAGCTCGTCCCGCCGGATCTCGCCGAGAACACACTCCCCGCCGTCTTCCATCGGGCCGGCTACGAGACGATGCGAACCTGCAAGATCGGCAACAGCTATGAGGCCGCGAACAAACGTTTCGACGTCCGCAAGGACGCGACTCGTCGGGGCGGCACCGACACGACCGGCAGCGCCTGGCATGCCGACCAGGTCCTGCAATACCTCGTCGATCGGCAGCGTCGAAAGGACACGGCTCCGTTCCTGATTCACTTCGGCTTTTCTCACCCGCACGACACCCGCGACGGTAAGCCCGAGTTGCTGGCCCATTACGGGGCCGTTAACCACACCGATCGCGAGACCCTGCCGCCATCGAACCCTAACCAGCCGCCCCTGCCGGTGAACTATCTCCCAAAACATCCCTTTCCGATCGGCCATCCCGGCCTGCGGGACGAGGTCGACGTCAGTGGCGTCTGGGAACGCCGTGACGAACGCACGATCCGCAACGAGATCGGACGCGACTTCGCCTGCTCCGAGAATATCGACACCCAGATCGGCCGCGTACTCGACCAGCTCGAAGCAATGGGTGAGCTGAGAAATACTTATATCATTTACACATCCGATCACGGGATCGCGATCGGGCGGCACGGCCTCCAGGGCAAGCAGAACTTGTACGAGCACACGTGGCGCGTTCCGTTCATTGTGAGGGGACCGGGAATCCGACCCGGTACTCGGGCGCCCGGAAACATCTACCTGCTGGATGTGCTGCCGACACTCTGTGACCTCGCCGGTATCGCCCCGCCGCCCACGGTTGAGGGGATCAGTTTCCGGCCGGTCCTCGAAGGGAAACAGCCGACCGTTCGCGATGTCCTCTACGGCGCCTACTCCGGCGGGACGAAGCCGGGAATGCGATGCGTCAAGAAGGGCGAATGGAAGCTGATCAAGTACGATGTCCTCAACGGCATGGTGCGTCGGACGCAGTTGTTCAACCTCGCCGAGAACCCGAACGAATTCCTGCCCGACCATCACCGGACGAGCCCGCTTGAGTCCGACCTCGCCGACGATCCCGCATTCGCCGAGCGACGCCGAGAGCTCGAAGCTTTGCTTCTCCAGGAGATGAAACGCCTCGACGACCCCTATCGACTCTGGGATCAGCCGGGGCGGAAATAAGTCGAAGATCGAGAACGCGAAAGGACGAGACACACATGCGTTTCCTGGCGTTGCTGATGCTCATCGGTTTGAGCTTTCCGATGGAGTGGGTCGCCACGGCCTGCGCCGCTCCGCCAAACCTGATCGTCATCCTCAGCGACGACCAGGGCCGCGGCGACTACAGCGCCTTCGGCACGGCCGATATTCGCACACCCGCCATCGATCGGCTCTACAGAGAGGGGATGGATCTGCAGAACTTCCGCGCCAACTGCCCGGTCTGCTCCCCGACCCGGGCCGCTTTGTTGACCGGCTGCTATCCCGATAGGGTGGGTGTCCCTGGTGTCATCCGGACGCATCCCGAGAACTCGTGGGGGCGCCTGTCGCCGCAGGCGGTCCTCTTGCCGAAGCTCTTGAAGTCCGCCGGATATCAGACGGCGATCATCGGCAAATGGCATCTCGGCCTCAAATCGCCCGACACGCCGAACGACCGCGGGTTCGACTCCTTTCGCGGCTTCCTCGGCGACATGATGGACGACTACACGACGCATCGCCGCCACGGCATCAATTACATGCGTCAGAACCGCGAAGAGATCGATCCCAGCGGGCACGCGACCGATCTGTTCACAAACTGGGCGGTGGAGTACCTGGAAGAGCGGGCGCGATCCGATCAACGGTTCTTTCTCTACCTGGCCTACAACGCGCCTCACGATCCGATTCAGCCGCCGCCGGAATGGGAAAAGCGCGTGCGGGAAAGGCAGCCGGGTCTCTCGGCCGAGCGGACGCGGCTTGTCGCTCTCATCGAGCACATGGACGCCGGGATCGGCCGGGTGCTCGATGCCCTCGACCGACTCGATCTGGCCGGGAAGACCCTGGTGATCTTCACCTCGGATAACGGCGGCGTCCTGAAGAACGGGGCGAACAATGGCCCCTATCGCAGCGCGAAGCAACATATGTACGAGGGTGGTTTGAGGGTGCCTGGCGTCGCGCGGTGGCCGGGCCGGATCGCGGCCGGATCTCGGAGCGAGCGGGCCGTCGCGACGATGGATCTGTTTCCGACTCTTTGCGAGGCGGCGGGCGTCAAGACTCCGCCAGACCTTGATGGGATCAGCATCCTTTCCACGCTTCTCGGCCGGGAAGTGCCGGATACCAGTCGCGAGCTTTACTTCGTCCGGCGCGAGGGCGGGACCGCCTACGGCGGCAAGACGATCGAGGCCCTGATCCGAGGGGACTGGAAGCTGCTTCAGGACAGTCCCTTCGGACCTCGTGAGCTGTATAACCTGCGCGACGACCCACGCGAGACAACCAATTTGATTGCGAAGGAGCGTCGAATCGCGGTGGACCTTTCGGCGGCGATGAGTCGTCACATTCAGCGCGGCGGGCGGGTCCCCTGGCAGCCCTGACATGGATGTACACGCTGGACCGAGCCGGATGGTACACTCAACCCGGCATTCCGGTCGAATCGGCCGGATCGCGAGGCACCGGCCGTGCCCAGGTAGGTCTCATGCGATCCACGACCTGCCTGCTCGCAACGCTCATCATTCTGGGATTCAATGGACCTGGTCGGGGGAATGAGCCATCTCGTCCGCCGATTGTCATCTTTCTCGCCGATGACCTGGGCCGGGCCGAATGCTCGCCGTACGGGGGGCGTGAGGTCCCGACGCTGGAAGTATATCCGCAACCTCGACCCGGCTGCCGAGCACCACACCCACATCGATTGCGGCCGGACTGATAGCGATGGCCGGGAATGCTGGAATTCCTGGGTCGCGGCGGCGAGGACGAACCCGGCTGCCGCGGCGATTGTCCGCCGGTACCATCATCGTCCAGCGGAGGAACTTTACGACCTGGCGGCCGACCCCTGGGAACTCTCGAATCTCGCCAGAGAAACCGCCCACGCGGCGACTCTGGTTCGGCTCAAAGCCGACCTCGATGCCTGGATGTCGGCCCAGGGCGATACAGGGCTCGCCACCGAGCGAGCCCTGCCCGATCCGCAGCAAAAGAAATGAGCATCGAACCGAGGCGGCTCAGTACGCGTCGGAGCTGATGACCTCGCCGCCATTGATCGACCCGAGGGCCTGATAAACTCCGGCACGGAACTGCGAGGGATTGGTGATTGTCCAGACCAATGACGAATTCTGCGCGGCTCCCAGGGGAGTGCCGGTGTTGTCGAGGGTCCAGGTTGAGACCGTGTCCTTGATGAAGTGGACCGAGCCGTCGCAGAAGGCGAAGTTCGCTCCTCCGGGGTGGAAGCTGGTCGCCGCGTTGAGGAAGGCGCCGCCCTCGGTGTACTTGCCGGCCGAAACGGTGTCGCCCCAGTTCTGCGTCCGCTTCTGCACATTGATCGGGTAGAAGACGGTGAACGCCGTGTCGCCATAGTTGCCTGAGACCCACCAATTCCAGTTATTGAATGAGTTCTCGGGATCGGTCGAGCTGAGCAGACCATGGGCGTGCTCGCCGAAGGCAATCGTGTTGCTCGTGCCGTCGGTGACCGACGAGAGCTTGACGATCCCGCCGCGCGAAAGGCCCGACCCGTAACCGAAGACCGGACTGATGCCGTTCGAGACAATCGCCCCGTTCTGCTGCTGGAGCGACGGGCTGGGATTGGAAATGATCGAAGCCCACTCGCCGTAGCAACCAGCGTAACTGGTGAAATAGAAGGTCTGCGGCAGTTTTTTGCCGACGTGTCCCGGCGGTTCAGTGTAGGAGACGCCAGTGATCTGAGTGTCGCTGGGACACCAGAGCAGGCCCAGACCCGTGCCCGAGACGGTCACGTTCATGTCGGTCCGATACGCCAGGCTGGTATTGTAGGCGTTGTAGAGCGGCGCCTGCTCCACATAGGACAGCAGGGCCACGAAGCAGCTCATGGCCTGCTGGATGCCCCCTGAGGGCAGATACTGGGCGAACGCCGCCATGGGATAAGCACTGTTCGCGCTCTCGTAATTGGCCAGGCCGAGGCCGAGCTGCTTGAGGTTGTTGGTACAGGAGGCGCGGCGGGCAGCCTCGCGAGCGGCCTGTACGGCCGGCAGCAGCAGGGCGATCAGAACCGCGATGATCGCGATCACGACCAGCAACTCGATCAGAGTGAAACCTCGTCTACTTCGTCGCATCGGCGGGAATCTCCGAATTCGGCCGGGTCGGTTCGGCGGCGAGGCGCGGCCTCGTCCGGAAGCCCAGACCAGACTGAGCAGTGCATTGAGTTCGGATGCGGGCTGGGCTGGCTCATCCTCGAGCGGGCCGGGTTGTCCAACCGACCGGGCTGCCTGGGCACTCAAATGGAACGATCTCGATGCCTCGGCCCCTCGGGGACCAGGTAGGTTTCAGGGGCCGGCAATCATTGACGGGCCGAGGACCTCTTCGCCTTGGCCGCTTCGAGATCCGGGGCGAGGCTCGCCTTGTGCCCCGGTGCCGAGATCGAGCGCACTGGGGGCTGACCCGGGTCCTGGTTGTCGCACCCGGCGACACCCGCCAGCAACATCGTCGGTGCCAGCAATCCAAGCATGATGATCCTTGGGATTTTCTTCATGGCCTTGTGGCTCCTCGAGCACGGAAAAAATCGAGGCGGATCAATCGGCGAGGTGTGGATGGTAACGCCGGGTGGCTACCAGAAACAAGAGCGAATATTGTGAAAGTATGGTTATCGTCCATGCGGGCGGCGGGGAACTCTGGAATAGCCGCCCGGCTGCGGTCTATACTCGGCACCCGCCCGCGCGGACGACCCGGCCGTCGGCTGCGACTGGGACGCGATCGGCGCCCTGGACGGCGACTCAGGACGGTCGCGCGGGCCGATGTCGCCTCGTTGCAGAACAACGGCCGGAACTCGGAGACGCCTTCATGACCATGCTCGCTGGCCTGCTCCTCTCGATGGTAGCGGCTCAGCCGCGCCAATCGTCGCCCGTTGCCTTCTCATTCTTCGAGTCGGTTCGCCCGCCGAGGATCGTCGACGTCGTGGCGCATCGAGTCGGTTCGGGAACCGTGCCGGAAGACACGGCGCACGCACTGGAAGCGGCGATCACCGACGGCCTCGGTTGGGCCGAGTTCACCGTCCGGCGAACGCGAGACGGCCAGCACATCCTGTACAGCGACGATCGACTCGACGGCCGGACCGACGCAACCGGCGCCGTGCGCGACCGGACACTGGCCGAGGTTCGCTCGGCGGACGCGGGCTCGTCCTTCGCCCGCCGGTTCGCCGGAGATCGCATACTGACTCTGAAAGAAGGGCTACAGCTCGCCCGGGGTCGAATCAATCTCCGGCTCGACGGCCTGGACGCCGACCCAGCCCAGCTCGCCCGTGAGGTCCTCGAAGCAAAGATGGGCAATCAGGTGCTCATTTCTGGGGAAAAAGAGCTCTTGTTGGCTATCCGCGAGACGGTTGGAGAACGGATCGGGCGGATCGCCCGGTGGCGGCCCGGATCGGATCTCGTGCGCTGGGTCCAGGAGATCCGTCCGCATGCCGTTGAGGTCGACGCCCATTCGCTCGACGCCCAGGCCGTCGCTGCCTTCCACAGGCTTGGGATCAGGGTCGAGGCCAGTACGCTCGGCAACCACGATCGACCGGAGATCTGGGACCGGGCTGCCGACGCCGGCGCCGATTGGATCCGGACCGATCGCCCCGAGGAGGTCCTGGTGCGCCGCGCGCTCCGGCGGCTTGGTCCCCATCGGCCCTGGGTCGCTTATCACCGGGGAGCCGGGCGATATGCTCCGGAGAACACCCTGGCATCGCTCCGGAAGGCGGCGGCAATGGGTGCTGATTTCGTCGAGTTCGATGTACGAACGACCGCCGATGGAGCCTTCGTCCTGCTTCATGACGGGAGTCTTACCCGAACCACAACTGGCCGCGGCCCGGTCCGAAATCGGACCGCTGCCGAGGTTGCGGTGCTCGACGCCGGATCCTGGTTCGGCCGCGATTTCGTTGGGGCGAAGGTACCGACCCTCGACGCCTTCCTTGAGGTCGCGGCCCCCCTGGGGGTCGGGTTGTACTTCGACGCGAAGGACATCACGCCCGAGGCCCTGGTTGCCGCGCTCGCGCGTCACAGCGTTACGGACCGGGCGGTCGTGTATCAGGGGGCTGATTATCTGAAAAAGCTTCGGGCGATCGCGCCGGAGATCCGGCGGATGCCGCCTCTCGGGGATCCCTCGCAGCTCGATGAACTGGCGCAACAGGTCCGGCCCTATGCCGTCGATGCGCGCTGGCAGATGCTTTCACGTCCGATTATCGATCGCTGCCATGCGCTGGGGATCAAGGTCTTCAGCGATGCCCTTGGCATCAACGAGAACATCGGACGCTATCAGCAGGCCGTCCGCGACGGCCTGGACCTGATCCAGACGGATCACCCGGTGCGCGTCCTTCGCGCCCTTGAACTGCTTGAGGATCGGGCCTCCGGTGCCTCCACTCCAGATCCATCGCCCAGAAATTGAGATTGAGGCTCGGAGACCGGGCTGAAGGCGTTCGCTGGGGTTCATCCGGCCGAAGTCGAAGGGTAGACGGAGGCGGAGTCATTGCCGCCTCCCACGGGAGCGCCATCGATCCTGCGGCCCGAGCGCTTACCCATTTCCTCGGGACGTCTTCATAGAGGCTTTCCAGCCCGACATTTCAGGATGGGTGAGGCTGGAAAGCCGGATCTCCTCGTCGGGAAAACTCTTGATGGCGTGTGGTCTGTCATCGGGAGCCCGTTCCTCCAGCGGGTACCGCGGACCTGTCATCGCCGCTTGTGATGAGGAACCTCGACCATCGTCTGGATCATTTCGGCGAGTGACGGGAGCCATCGGGCAACCAGAAGTGGCGCGTGGCGAGGTAGGCTGGCGGGCTCTTGTCGGGACGCAAGCATTCCTGTCGGGTGCAGGCCGCCGACGACCAGACGGTGGAGGTCGGGCGTGTCGAGGACACAGTGCGACTTCACCCGCTGGCCGAAGTCGTACCCCTGGCCCTGCTGGTCGCTGGCCACGTTGATTCGTTCGATCCGAGTGCCAACCGACATTCCGCCCAACGAGCCGACGTTGGTCCGGCCTGCGGCGAGGGCCGGCGATTGACCCCGCTCGATCGAGTAGATCCCCGGCCGGAGGTCGGAGAAGGCATAGGTTCCGCTGTAGCCGGTGATCGTTCGCTCTGTCACCGACTGGCCCAGATCGTTCGTTCCGGTTAGGACGATCGGGACCCCCGCGATGCCGAAATCAGAGGGCAGGTAGATCCCGCGGTGTCGAGCATCGAGATAGACCGTCCCTGCAAGACTCGAGGCTCGAATCATTCCCACGTCGAAGGACGACGACTGCCCCGAACCGAGAGTGAGCGTCTGGCTCGCGGCCGATCCCTTCGCGAGCAGGTCTCCCGATGGAAGGGCCGTGGTCACGGTGTAGGTTCCGGGCGACAGGTTATTGAACGCGTACGACCCGTCAGCCGCGGCGTTGGTCGACTCCGAGATGGGTTGACCGGTGGTCGTCGTTCCGTTCAGCGTGACGCCGAGACCCGCCAGGCCAGGGTCGGTTGCCTGGCGGGCTCCACTGTCGTTGACATCCAAATAGATCAAGCCGCTTACCGAGGAGTAGGATGGGGCGGCGAAGGCATAGTTCACGGCCGCGACGCCCGGCTTCAGCCCGATATTGTCGATCTGATTGGCACCGGCGACCCCGCCCTGCGTTCCGGTGGTTGCCAGGAGAGTAAGACTGCTCGAAGGAAGTGTGACTGCAATATTGTAGGTCCCGGGCAGGAGGCCGGCGAAGGAATACGTGCCGTTGGACGTTGCCTCCTGTTTCGTCACCGATTGGCCGAGGGCATTGATTCCCGTCAGCGTAACGACCGCCCCCGAGCGTGCAGAGATGGCCGGGTCCTGGACCACGCCGGAAATTGTCGATGGGGCCAGATTGGCGAATAGATATCCGGTCGCGGAAGAGCCATCGGTCAGGCAGATTTGCGAGATGGTCGAGGCGCCGGATGCAGCGATCCCGCCAGCGGTACCCGGGGTGTCCTCGCCTGCGAGGTATCCGGTCGGGACGGTCTGAACCAGTTGGTAGGTCCCCGGGACCAGCCCGGCGAAGGAGAAGGAGCCATCGGCGGCGGTTGTCGTGGAGAGGTTTACCGTGGTGCCCAGGTCATTCGTGCCGGTCAACCTGACGGTCGCCCCGGTGATCCCGGGGTCACCGGGCTGCCTTGTGCCGATGCCGCCAAGGTCGTTGTACACGAAGCCCGCGAGACTGGCCGGCATATAGACGACGAAGTTCTCCTCAACGCCGTGAACCCCTTCGGCCAGGTTAATGTCGGTCAATTGACCGATACCCGCCGTGGCGCCTGGAGTTCCGGGGATCGCCTGGCCCATGATGTCGCCGGTGGGGGTTGCGGCTGCGATCGCGTAGGTCCCGGGACGCAGGTCCGTGAAGCTGTAGGAGCCGTCGCTCGAGGTGGTCGTGGTCAG
>DAIDJI010000100.1 GCA_027451455.1 Planctomycetales bacterium
GACCTGACCGCCTCGGCCGGTCCGGTGCTGGCCGTCGATCGTCGGCGGTTCCTGGAAATCGGCGGCTACGACCCGATCTATTTCCCTGGGCGGATCGAGGACCTTGACCTCGGTTTCCGCGGCTGGATGGCCGGATTTCGTGGCTATTACGTTCCCGAGTCGGTCGCCTACCATCGGGGCTTCGGCACCTTCGAGACGGAAGTGGGCCTGGCGCGTTCCGAGCGACTTGCCCGGCGGAACACGCTCCTCTTCATGTGGAAGAACACCGCGGGTCCGCGACTGGTGAAGCACCTGCTCTGGTTGCCGATCCGCGTCGCCGGGGCGGTGGTTCGAGGGCAGTTCGGATTTGCGGCTGCCACGTTTGAGGCACTCGCCCGGCTCGATCGCGTCCTGGAAGCGCGTCGGGCGTGGCCTCTCCGGGGTGCGGAGTGGGTCGTCCGGCAAGAGGCTTTCTACCGCCGGTTTCGCTGGTAGCGGACCGACCACGACGACTCACGGATCACGCGGAGCGATTCACGAGGGTCTTGCCTGACCAGACGCAAGGAGGCGTTTGGATGCCATCCCGGCCGATCCACCTGGCGATCGACGCCCGCCCGCGCGGACCCCACGGCCCGATCGCGGCCGAGGTCGTGCTCGGCCGATCGATGATCGGCCACCTCGCCGACCTGGCGCTGGAGCTAGCGCCCGAGGGCGAGCCGGTGGCCGTCCACGCTCGGCCCGAGGAGCATCGCGTCCTCAGCGACCTGGTCGGCGACCAGGCGCGAGCCCGGCTGGTCCTGCTCTCGGGACCTCCCCGAGCCGACGCTGCCGTCCTCCGCGCCGATCGCTATTACGACCGGGCCCGGCTCCGTCGCCGACTGGTCCGCGGCGGCTCGCCCGAGTCAGCCGTGCTCTGGCGACTCGACGGCCCCGAATCGCTCCGATCGGCCGACGAGGAATTAACCCGCCGCCTGACATATCAACCAATCGGCAAATATTGGGCCTTTCCGATCGCCGATCGACTGGCACGGGCGCTCTGCCCGACCCGCATCCGGCCAAACACCGTAACGGTGGCCGCGGCCGGCTTGATGCTCGTTGCCTCGGCGATCGTCGCGAGCGGGATCGAGTCCACACCCGCGGCGCTCACTGCGGCCACCGCGATGGCCGTGGCGCTGGTACTGGACACGTCCGACGGACGCCTCGCCCGGCTCCAGGGGACAGCGAGCGCCTTCGGTCGGTGGCTGGACGAATTCCTCGACGAGATGGTCGACCTGATTCTCCACGCCGCGATCGCCTGGTCGGCCTTCGCCCGGGACGGCCGACCGGCCTGGCTCTTGCTCGGAATGGCGTATGTCTCGGGGAAATACCTGTTCCGCATACAGTCGTCACTCGGCGAGGAACTGGAGCGCCGGGCAAATTCGCCGACGCCCGTGATCCCTCCGCGACGGGGCGGGCTGGCCTCGATTGTGCGCGCGATCGGCCATGCCGACCTGCGATGGCATCTCTGGATCGTCCTCGCCGCTCTCGGGAGGCTCGACGTGGCGCTGGCAGTTTATGCGACCTATTTCCCGGTCCGTGCCCTGGGCTCGGCGATCCGGAAGGGGTGGCGCCATGCCTGAGCCGCGGATCAGCGTGCTGGTGGTCGCTCGCGACGAGGCCGACAACCTCACCGATTGCCTGGCCGCCGCCGGATGGGCCGACGAGCGGGTCGTAGTCGTTGACGCTGAGAGCCGCGACGCGACCCTGGAGATCGCCCAGCTGCTCGCCGATCGTGTCGCCGTTCGACCATTCGACGACTTCGCCAGCCAGCGCAACGCCGCCCTGGCGATGGCCACCGGCGACTGGGTCCTCTCCGTCGACGCCGACGAGCGAATCACACCCGGGCTTGCCACCGAGATCCGCCAGGCGATCGCTGACGTCGACTCGCCAACCGTCGGCTATCGAATCCCCATCCGAAGCGAGATTCTCGGCCGGCGGTTCGGATATTCCGGAACGCAGCACGACCACCCGCTCCGTCTCTTCCGGCGCGATTCTGGCCGGTGGGTGGGCCTCGTCCACGAAATTGTCGACCTAAGGGGACCCGAGGGCACCCTCCTCGGCGAGCTCCGGCACCGGACGATCCCGACGATGTCGACGTTCCTCGCAAAAATCGACCGGTACACGACGCTGGAGGCCGAAGGACTCGCGGCGAGCCCTCGGTCGTTTCGGGTGATCGATCTGACCCTCCGACCGGCCTGGATCTTCGTGAAGCTCTATGTCTTCAAGCAGGGATTCCGAGACGGGATGGAAGGCTTTTTGTTCTGCCTTTTCTCGGGCGTCTCGGCGACGGTCCGGGCCTGGAAGCACCGCGAGCTGACCCTCGCCAGGAGGGCCACATGATCGCCATCGACGAGCAGGAAGCCCTGGTCGCCGCCCGGTTCGACGAACTGCGGTCCCGGTTCAAGCCCGAGGTTGCCAACGACGACCCTCGCGTGCGCGGGATCCTGGCAAGTCTGGGACCTGTCGACGGACTCCAGGTCCTCGACCTCGGCTGCGGCAAGGGGCGATTCGCTCGCATCCTGGCCGATCGAGGCGCCCGGGTGGTCGGGCTGGATGTCTCGCCGGGGATGCTGGCCGTCGCCCGGTCAGCAGGGCTCGACTGCGTTCTCGGATCGGCGCGTCGGCTGCCATTTCCAACGTCGAGCTTTGACGCCGTTCTCGCGGTCGAGGTCTTCGAGCACCTCGGGCCGATCGCCGTTGACGAGGCGATCGCCGAGGTCTGTCGGGTGCTCCGGCCGGGCGGGATATTCGTGTTGATCGATAAGAGTGCCTACGCCCTGAACGCCCGACGGCCCTGGCTCCCGGCCCTGGCCGTCAAGTGGATCGACCAGCGACGCGGGCGCTGGATGTATCCCGCCGGAGGATCGGTCCGCGAGCGATGGTTCCGCCCCGGCGCGATGCGACGCCGCCTCGGCCGATCCTTCGCCGAGGTCCACGTCCGACACCTGCTGGCGAACGACGAGGCGGGCCGGTTCCCGTTCGAGGCGTTCCCGGCCGCTCGGCTCTTCGTCCTCTGGTCGGCCCGGTTACCGGAAGGGGGTCTTGCGTGAACCCGATCCACTCGACGATCCCCACAACCCTCCCGCTGCTCCTCTGGAACACACCGCCCGGCCTGGAGCAAATCCTGGCGCAGGAGGGCGTCCCGTTCGAGGTCGTTCGCGACCCGCACCCGATGGTTCTGCGCGGCGGGCGGTTTGTCCTGTACGACGGCCGGACGACCTCTCGCCTCGCCCTGGCGCCGTTGCTCTCGCCTGATCACTTTGCCATCGATGTCGACCACTTCCGTCGAGGCGAGCCGGTCGATCCCTTCTCCGCACTGGTCGACACGAGGGGGTCGAGGGCGTCGTGGTTTGTCGAGGGGAAGAAGTTAACCGAGCGCGTCGCCCGCCACGACAAGGGCTCGATCCGACGCCGGCTGATCGGTCGACTCCGGCGCGAGGTGACCGACGCGGGCGGCCTCTGGGTCCGCCTGGCCCCGTTCCCGCACCCGTATCGATCGGCCTTCAGCTTCCGGGCCGACCTCGACGAGCCGCTGGCCGACGACTACTTCCAATACGCGAAGGCCCGCGAGCCGCTGGACGACTGCTGCACGCACTTCGTCTGCACTGACGCCTATGCCCATCATCCCTCGGTCCTTCGCGACCTGCGCGACCGCGACGCACAATCGCATGGGCATTTCCACCACGTCTACCGGGACCCTGAGGCCAATCGGATCAACCTGGAGCGAGCACACCGGATCCTCTCCAGCTTCAGCCTCGATCCGAACGCATTCGCCGCACCCCACGGGCGGTGGAACCGAGGGCTGGACGACGTCCTGGAAGATTTTGGATATCGGTACTCGTCGGATTTTCAGCTCGGCTACGACGACTTCCCGTTCTACCCATGGAAGGGCGACCGCTTCTCCCGCGTGCTCCAGTTGCCGGTTCATCCGATCTGCGAGGGTCTCTTCGTGGAGGCTGGCCTCGACGACGAGCGAATCATTGGTGAGACGATTGCCGGTACGATCGCGGCACGACTCGATGCCGGCGAGCTGGCGATCGCCTACGGCCATCCGGAGCGCCGGCTTGGCCGGATGCCGGAGGTCCTGCGAATCCTGGCCGAGGCAGTGAGATCCGAGGCGCTGGTCTGGCGAACGCCACTCTCCGAACTGGCCCGATGGTGGCGATGGCGAAGCGAGCGGAGGTGGGTCGTTGTCCCACTCGAGGGGAATCGGTTCGAGGTGCAGTTCTCGGACTGGAATACGGAATACGCGATCGCGATCGAAATCCACCGCGGCGACTTCTTCGCCTCAGTACCGCTGACGGGCCCGCGGATGTCGATGGGGCTCGACGGGCTGGCGTTCGAGCGGTCTGGAGTCAAGCGTCCGATGCCGGCGCCTCCCATCCTTGAGCGCCAGACTCCGAGCCTGAAGCAGGCGATCCGTCTGGCAATCGACTGGGAGACGGTGACACCGATCAGCGAGATACCAGACTCGACGCTGCCGAACCGGGTGAAGCGCGGGCTGAGACGATGGAAGCTTCGACGAGCGGAGGCCCACGCATGAGAAGCGCCCCAGGCCGCCGCCCAACCCCACGGACCGACGCCGCCTGGCTGGCGTCGCGGAGCCGAGGTCGATCCCCTGAGGGGTGCGTTCTCCTGCACGCGCCGGCCCCGGCGTTCCAGGCACCCGGCGGGGGAGAAAACCAGCTCGTCCAGACGGGCCGCCACCTCGAGGCGCATGGAGTTCGCGTCCGGCTGTTCTCCCCCTGGACCGACCGCCTCGACGCAGCGCGAGCGCTGCACCTCTTTGGAATGTCGCGGGAAGGGCTCGATCTCGCCCGGCTCGCCCGGTCGCGTGGGGTCCCTGTGGTCCTCTCACCGATCTGCTGGTATCAGCCCCGGGCGATCGCCGCACTCGAGCCAGGACCAGTGAAGAAGGCGATGGCTCTCTCGGCGTGGGCGCTGCGATCGATCGCACCCGGTATCCCCTCGTGGCGGCGAGACCTGCTCCGAGTAGCCGACGTTGTCCTGCCCAACTCGGAGGCCGAGGCCGATCAGCTTGCCCGACTCTTCGACGTCCCGCGCGATCGGATCAAGGTGGTCCCCAACGGCGTTCGGCCGTCGTTCGGGACAGCGTCGCCCGACCTGTTCCGCGACCGATGGGGTGGCGAGCCATTTGTGCTGTCCGTCGGGCGAATGGAGCCCCGGAAGAACACGCTCGGGCTGGCCCGGGCGGTCGCCGAACTGGGCCTGCCGATGATTCATATCGGCGACCCGGTGCCTGGCCGGGGCGATTACGCCCGTGCCTGCTGGAAGACGGGTCAGGGACTCGTAACCTGGATCGGCCGGCTCGACCACGACGACCCCTTGCTGGCCTCGGCCTTCGCGGCGGCCCGGGTCTTCGCCCTGCCAAGCTGGTTTGAAACGCCCGGCCTGGCCGCACTCGAGGCGGCCCTGGCTGGTGCCGCTGTCGCGATCACGCCGTTTGGCTCGACCCGCGAGTATTTCGGCGAGCAGGCGAACTACGCCCGGCCGGACCGACCCCGCGAGATTCGCCGGGCCATCCGTGACGGCTGGGACCGCGGGCCGGATCCTCGGCTGGCCCCGAGGATCGCCACCCACTACCTCTGGCCGATTGTGGCCCAGATCACGGCGGAGGTGTACGATCAGGTCGCCCGATAACCCCAGGCCCGTGACCATTGGGAAGTACCGCTACAGCAAGCTCCGCTGGCGGCTTCTGGTCCATGCGCTCGACGCGGTCGGGACCGCCCTGGCGGCGATCGCCCGACTGTTCCTGCCCGCTCCCAGGATTTCCGCCCCCGAGCGCATCCTCGTCATCCAGCTCGATCACCTGGGCGACGCCGTGCTCAGCACGCCACTGCTGGCCGAGCTGCGATCGGCGTTCCCCGCCGCAATGATCGACGTGCTGGCCTCGCCCAGCAATCACGAGGTATTCGACGGCGACCCGAACGTCGATCGTGTCTGGGTCGCCGAGCGTACCTGGTTCGAGCGCAAGCCCGACCGGAGAGCGTTGTTCACGGCGGTTTGGAAGCTCGGGTGGCAACTCCGAACGATCGGCTACGATCTCGGGATCGACGTCCGCGGCGACGTCCTGAGTGTCCTGGTCCTGGCACTGGCCGGCGTCCGGCGCCGGGTCGGATGGGCAATGGGCGGCGGAGCGTTTCTGCTCACCGACGTCGCCGAGTGGATCCCCGGCCGGCACGAAGTTCGATCGCGACTGGCCTTGCTGGAGCGGATGGGGATCGCCACGGACCCCGCCGCCGCCAGGGTGGACGTCCATGTCGAGGACGAGGACCGGGTCCTCGTGGCGCACCGGCTCGACGAAGCTTGGCCCCGTCGCGGCGGCCCTCGACGCGCCGAGGTCCATGCCCGGGCCCTCCCAGCCGGCCACTCCGGGCCAAGATCGACGCGACGGCCCGCGCTCTCGCCGCCCTCCTCGATCTCAATGGCTGACGAGCCCGACTGGCTCCACGCCGATCGCTTCGCCCCCAGCCCTCCGATGCTTGCCGTCCACCTGGGCGCCGGCAACGCCGCGAAGCGATGGCCAACCCGGGCGTGGAAGGGGCTGCTCGGCCGCTTCCTCGCAGATGGATGGCGGATCGTCGTGGTCGGTGGCACCGACGACCTGCTCCTCTCGCGCGAGCTCCCACCGCACGATCGCCTCCTCGACTGGACGGGAAGCCTGACGGTCGCCCAGACCACGGCCCTGCTCGAACGGGCCGACCTCTTTATCGGTGCCGACTCCGGACCAGCCCACCTGGCGGCGTCGGCCGGCACCCTCTCGGTGATCCTCTTCAGCGGGACGAACCGTCCCCAGCAGTGGCGGCCCTGGTCGCGGCACGCCTTGACCATTCGGCACCGGGTCTCCTGCCGCCCCTGCCACCAGAAGGTCTGCCCGCTCGCCGGACACCCCTGCATGACCGGCCTCAGCCCAGATCGCGTCTATCGGGCGTCGATGCGGTGGTGGGCGCGGACCCACCGCGCTGAGTCGCCGCATCCCCCAATGTAAGGGCCCCTCGTGTGGACCGAACACGCTTCGACTGGCGAGAATGGACCGCTGTCGCCTGGGCCGTCGGATGGGGAGCCGCTTACGTGCTCATGACGATCTCAGCACGGGGGCCGCTGGCATGGCGGTGGGTTGGTCGACTTGTCGGCGGGCCTTGAAGATCCGGGATTCGAGATTCAGGATCGAAACATGCGAGGATTTATCATTTATAATCGATTCTATTATCCCCGAATCTCGAATAGAATACCTACTCCGGTACGGTGCCAGCCGGTCAACCGATACCGTACTCCTTGATCTTTCGGTACAGCGTGCGTTCGCCGATGTCGAGGAGACGTGCGGCCTCCTCGCGGTTGCCACCGGCAAGCTTCAGTGTCTCGGCGATGTAGTGGCGCTCGATCTGATCGAGTCGCTTACCGACGAGCGAGTCGACGCCCGCCAGACCTTCGGCCTTTCCGCCGGAGGCCACCTGCTGGAGGTCCTCCGTTAGATCGTCGGCGTCGAGAACGCCATCGGCGTCCATCACAACCATACTCTCGACCACGTTCCGAAGCTCGCGGACATTCCCCGGCCACGCGTAGCCGAGCAGCACCTTGCGCACCGCCGGAGTGATCGCGCGGATCTCCTTGCCGTGCTGGCTGGCGAATTCCTTGAGGAAATAGTCGATGAGTAGCGGGATGTCGTCGCGACGCTCGCGGAGCGGCGGCAGCTTCACGCTGACCACCTTGATTCGATGGAACAGATCCTGGCGGAACTTTCCCTCGGCAATCGCTTCGGCAAGCTCGCGGTTCGTCGCTGAGATCAGCCGGACGTTGACCTTCACCGGATCATTCGTCCCAACGCGGACAATCTCGCCCGTCTCCAGCACCCGCAGCAACTTCACCTGGATCGCCATCGGCATGTCGCCAATTTCGTCGAGGAAAAGCGTCCCGCCATTGGCATACTGGAACCGGCCGATCCGGTCCCGATCGGCGCCGGTGAATGCGCCCCGGACGTGGCCGAATAGCTCGGATTCGAGCACATTCTCGCCCAGCTCGGCGCAGTTGAGTGGGACGAACGGCTTGTTCTTCCTCGGGCTGTTGATGTGCAGCGCCTTGGCGACGAGTTCCTTACCGGTTCCGCTCTCGCCGGTGATCAGGACGGAGGCCGAGGTCGGCGCGATCTGCCGTAACCGGGCGACCACCGAGTGCATCGCTGGCGAACTGCCGACCACGCCCTCAAAGCCGAACTTCTCATTGAGCTGTCGCTGTAACTCGATGTTCGACCGCTGAAGACGCTGAGATTGCGAGGCCTTATCGGCAACGGTCCGCAGCTCGTTAATATCGAGCGGCTTGATTAAATAATTCGATGCCCCCGCCTGCATCGCCGTCACAGCGCCCTTGATGGTGCTGTGACCGGTGAGGATCACAACCTCGGCGTCAGGTAGCTCGCGCTTGGCCTTGGCGAGCACCTCCATTCCCCCGACACCCTGCATCACCAGGTCCGTGATGACGATGTCGAAGACCTGTTCCTCGATGAGCCGAAGCGCCTCCGCACCGCTGGTCGCCACGACGCAGTCGTACCCGACGCGGCCCAGGCTCTCGGCCACAGCGACGGCATGCGACTCCTCATCGTCGACCACCAGAACGCGGATTTTTTCCATGGTTCTTTGTTATTTATTCTTTGTTCCTGGTCATTGGTACTTGGTACTTCGGCCATCGCCATCGCCCCGGTCAGGCGGCGCTTTGGGACGGGGACGAGGCGTGCCAATGAAGCCGGTGACCAATTACCAATTACCAATTCCTAAGAACGAACAGGAAGCCGAATCGAGAACCGCGAGCCCTTGCCGGGCTCGCTCTGGACGCGGATGGTACCGCCGTGCCCGTCGACGATCTTCCGGGTGGTCGGCAATCCGAGCCCGCTGCCGGCGGGTCGGGTGGAGTAGAAGGCTTCAAAGATCCGCGAGCGGACCTCGTCGTTCATCCCGATGCCGGTATCGGTGACGTCGAGGACGACATGGTCGCCGTCGCGCCGGGTGGTGAGGATCAGTTCGCCGCCGGAGGGCATGGCGTGCTCGGCATTGAGCACCAGGTTGAACAGGGCTTGCTTGAAGAGGTCGGGCTCAAGCTCGACCATGGGCAGGTCGGGAGCAAGCTGTGTCCGGATCACGATCGACTTGGTCGAGGCGAGCGGTTCGTAGAAGTCGCGGATCTCCTCGACAACCTCGTTCAGGTCGGCCGCGCGGAGGTCCAGATCCTGGATTCGGGCGAAGCGAAGGAAGTTCTCAAGGATGCCGTGGAGTCGCTGGACTTCGTGGTGCAGCCGCTCGACTCGGACCAGGGCCCTGCGTTCGCGGGTGGTTTCAGGGTTCTGGAGGTCCTCGGCGAGGAGTTGCAGGTTCAACTGGAGGGTCGAGAGCGGGTTGCGGATCTCGTGCGCGAGCCCCCCGGCCAGTTGGGCGATCTCTGTGTACTGGCTTCGGGCGATCGGACCCGGGGCGGAAGGATCGTGATCCGCAGTCCGCTCCCGGGATTCCGCCGTGGTGGTCATGGCATCCCGCCCCGCTCTTTCAATGGTCCCGCAATCGAGAAGCCTCCGCGGCCCACAGTCAAACAGCAGGACGCGGACAACAGACCGCGGAGGGTTTGAATCAGGGCCGGGAGGGGCCGCGCGAGCCGCCTCGGTCGCCGCGATCGCGGTCGCCGTAGCCACCGCCGCCACCACCGCCAGCCGGTCGACGTTGCGGGGCGGCACCGCTGCCGCCCGAAGGCGGACGACCTTCCTCGCCTGTCGGTCGAGTGCGTGACGCGAGTTCGTCGGGCTCACCGCGCTCGGCCAGAGCCGCCTTGCGCGAGAGCTTCACGCGGTCCTGGTCGTCGACCGCGATCACCTTCACGAGCATCGTGTCGCCCACCCGGCAAACATCGGCCACGCTGGAGACGTAGCCGTCGGACATCTCGCTGATGTGGACGAGCCCGTCCTTGCCGGGAAGGATCTCGACGAAGGCCCCGAAGTCCTTGATCGAACTGACGCGTCCCTCGTAGATCCGACCGATCTGGACACCCTCGGTCATCGCGAGGATCTTGTCGCGAGCCGCCTCGGCGCCGGAAGCGTCGCTGCTGGAGAGAGTGACGACACCGCTGTCCTCGATGTCGATCTTGGCCCCGGTCTCGTCCTGGAGGCGCCGGATCGTTTTGCCGCCGGGTCCAATCACCAGGCCGATCTTCTCGGGGTTGATCTGGATCTGGATCAGCCTGGGAGCGTTGGCCGAAATCTCATCGCGCGGGCGCTTGATCGAGCGGAGCATCGTCCGGAGAATCTCGAGTCGGGCCTCATGGGCCTGCACGAGAGTTTCGCGGATGATCGTTTCAGTGATGCCCTGGTTTTTCAGGTCGAGCTGGATTCCCGTGACACCGCGCTGGGTGCCGGCGACCTTGAAGTCCATGTCGCCGTAGTGGTCTTCATCGCCGATGATGTCGGTGAGGAGAAGGTATCGACCGGTCGCATCGTCCTGGACGAGGCCGATCGAGATCCCGCCGACGGGGTCGCTAATCGGGACGCCGGCGTCCATCAGGCTGAGCGTCGCGCCGCAGACCGAGGCCATCGAGCTCGAGCCGTTGGACTCGAGGATGTCGGAGACGACGCGGATCGTGTACGGGAACCGCGAGGCGGGGGGCAAGATCGGGGCGACCGACCGCTCGGCCAGAGCGCCGTGACCGATTTCCCGGCGGCCGGGGCCACGGATCGGCCGGACCTCGCCGACGGCGAACGACGGCATGTTGTAGTCCAGCATGAACTTCTTGCTGTACTCGTCCATGATGCCGTCGACCCGCTGCTCGTCGGCGGTGGTGCCCAGGACAGTGGTCACCAGCGCCTGGGTCTCGCCGCGCTGGAACAGAGCTGAGCCGTGGGCTCTGGGGAGCAGGCCGACCTCGCACTTGATCGAGCGGATGTCCTTGTGGCCGCGGCCGTCGGGACGCTTGCCGTCGAGAATCAACTCGCGGACGACCCGCTCCTCCACTGCCGTGAACGCGGCCTTGACGCGGGCCGGGGTGAGAGGAGTGCTGGCCGGGACCGGACTCGGCGCTGCATCGCCCGTCTGACCGCCTTCTCCGCCCGCTGAGGCGGCCTCAACCGAGGCGCCATCGGCCGGGATGAGTTCCTTGGTGACGACCTCCAGAAGCTGCTTTGTGGCAGCGTTGCGCTCGGCCTTCAGGACGGTCTGCTTGGCCTCGCGGAGCCGGTCGCCGTATCGAGCGTAAATCGTTTCGCGAAGAGGATCTGGTGTGGCGGCGGGGATCTCCAGCGGCGGCAGGCCAGCCTTCTCGGCCAGCTCTTTCTGGAGCGCGATGATTTCCTGGTTGAGTCGATGGGCCTCCATGATGGCGTCGCCCATCTCATTCTCGGGGAGCTCCTCGCCAAAGCCCTCGATCATGACGACGGCCTTCTCGGTGCTGGCGACGACCAGGTCGAGGTCACTCTTTTCCAGCTCCTCGGCTGTCGGAAACGCGATGAGTTGACCGTCGACCCGCCCGATCCGGACGGCCCCGATTGGACCCAGGAACGGAGCCCG
>DAIDJI010000101.1 GCA_027451455.1 Planctomycetales bacterium
GATTGACTCACGCGAGATGAAGCCCACCCGGTCCGCCTTCAACATCGTTGCGCACCAGGCCACCACTTCCGACGCCGGCAAGTCACTCGTCTTCAGGAGAGAAAAAGGGGACGGGAGAGAAAAGTGGACGGAGATGAATGCCACGAAGATAAGGCTAAACCGATATCCGACAAGGGTTTGCACGCAGGAATCAGCCGGCTTATTGATTGGGTGTTTATGCGATAACTCCTTCAACTAACCATTTCGCCCCTCAAAACAAGCTACATGGAGCCAGCCGAATATCAAGACAAGAATCACTAGATCGCTTCGACGGCGGCTCACAAAGCTTGTGTTTCCAACGACTTAGGCCCCTAAGTGGATGCCATTCGGGACGGAGATAATTATCAGAGGGGGAAACGGGCCGGGTCGCCCTGGGGATTGCTCCCCAGGGCTCCCACAGATCCAGACGTGCGGTTTTCCCGCATCTGGCTCGTCACGTCGCGGGTTCGCTGTCCCTCGCACGATCCATCCGCCTTACGGTGACACGCTCGGAGGTTCGATGCCCTCGGCGTGGTGCCGGCCTCCGGTCCACGACGCGGCGCCCCCTTCGCTCCACGGGGTCCGGGAGGGCCCGTTCCCCCGCTTCCTCGCTACTATGAGACGCTCCGACTCCCCGCCGTCCATCTCGGTCCGCTTCGTTGCCTTCGCGGGCCGATACCATCGTTTCGCCCGTGATTCGCTCCCCTCGGTCGTGGGCGTCCCACCGGGGGCCTGGGAGTTTGGTGTCCGGTCTCCCGATCCGGAGTTTCGATGGAAACGACGGGGTCTCCCAAGTTCCTGGGGAACCCTGGCGGCCATTGCCCGTGCTCTTCGACCCCGGCGGGACCAGGCGCGTTCTGTGGGACCAGGTGCAACAACGCCTGACGCGGCCCCCGCTTACGTCCACGGCGAAGGCTCCCCACGTCTATAGTTTTCGGGGCTCAATCACACGACCTTTGACCTGGCTGTCTACCCTTCGCAGGGTGGGTCGCCCCACCGCCACGCAAGACTCGCTTCTGGCTGCTGGCCCGGCTCTGCCAGGCGGGATTGGCTACCCGGAGGGTTCCAGCGAAAGGTTTCTGAGTTCGAGGCTCTTCCTCCTCTCCACAGGCTTACTTGGCGCAAGGACGCAGCTAGTTGTTAAATCCGAGCGGGTCCATACGGTTGCCGGGTCGGCCCCTCAGGTCCCGTAGCGGGCGGGGCGGGGATTCTCGGGCCGCAGGAAGGGGCGAGCCTCCTCGATCGCGGGCAGCTCGGACTCGAGGTCCCACAACTCGATCTGGCAGCGGCCCTCCTCGACCGCCCGTCGCAAGTCGTCCAGGCCCTCGACGTCGTAGCCCTTGGCGGAGAGAGCCTCACCCATCCGTAAGAAGGCCTCCGACGCCGCGACCAACGAACGATACGCTTTGTTGTATTCCGCCCAGACCGGATCCGAAGGATCCACCTAACCAGCGAGGGCACGGCCTTGCAGGTCCGCCTCGATCTGGGCCAGCCCCCGGAATAGACGGACGCCCCATACGAGGATCTCCTCGACGTCCCGGCAATACGTCGCTCCGTCGTGGCTCGCCTCCCACGAGGGATTGGATTCGGCGTAGGCCCGAATCAGGCGGCTTGTCGTGCCAAACGCGGGCATGAGTGGCCTTCCTCGGTTGCGGGACGGCGACCATTCTCGCAAGTTGAGGGTCTGGTTTCCCCGGACGCAGTCTATCGCGCAAGACATCGCTACTCCAGGCGATCCCAGACCACCCCGCCGGACCGGGCGCCGGCTTGGCGCCCCTTTGCGAGGCCCCGTAAGATATTCGTTCGTGTCCGTCCGGATCTCGACGCGACGAGCCCGAGGAGCCGAAGGTGACTTCCGATCGTGTCCTGGAGAGCCTGCGGGAAGCCGTCCGGATCTCGCCGGAGAACGTCCCGCTGCGGAGGCACCTCGCCGAGACCCTCCTGACGCACGGCCATCCCGACCTCGCCGAGGCCGAGTTCCGCGAGGCGATGACCCTCGCTCCTGACGATCCCCACCTCAAGGTCGGGCTCGCCAACGCCTTCCTTCAGCAGGGGAAGAACAACCTCGCTGTCGTCCTCCTGGAAGGCGTCGCCCGGGCGCCCGGCGCCCCGCCGCTCGCCTCGGTTTTGCTCGCCCGGCTCCTCTTCGCCGCCGGCGAGGTCGAGGAGGCCGTCCGCCACTACCGACGAGGCGTCGAGGACGATCCGTCGGTCGCCGATTCCGCGTTCGCCGACCGGCTCGGTATCCAGATCCGCAACGAGGACGACGACGAAGACGATGTCCCCGGCGAGGTCGTCGAGGGGCGTGTCCGGTCATCCTGGGAGGGCACCGAGTCGGCGCCCGACATCCCGATCGACCGGCCCAACCTCGCCTTCGACGATGTCGGCGGGATGGAGGCGCTCAAGGAAGAGATCCGAATCAAAATCATCCACCCGCTGAACCACCCCGAGCTTTATCGGGCCTACGGCAAGACGATCGGCGGCGGAATCCTGCTGTACGGCCCGCCCGGCTGCGGCAAAACCTACCTCGCCCGCGCAACCGCCGGAGAGATCCGCGCGGGGTTCCTGGCCGTCGGGATCAACGACGTTCTGGAAATGTGGATCGGGAACAGCGAGCGCAACCTGCACGCCCTGTTCGAACAGGCCCGCGACAACGCGCCCTGCGTCCTCTTCTTCGACGAGGTCGACGCCCTCGCCGCCAGCCGGGCCGACCTCCGGGCGAGCGGCGGGCGACAGCTTATCAACCAGTTCCTTTCCGAACTGGACGGAATCAACCGGGGGAACGACGGCCTTTTGATCCTCGCCGCGACGAATGCCCCCTGGCACCTCGATCCGGCATTCCGGCGCCCGGGGCGGTTTGATCGGATCCTGTTCGTCCCGCCGCCCGACGCGACCGCCCGCGCGGCGATCCTCCGGCTGCTTTGCCGGGGCAAGCCGACCCAGAACGTCGACTACGACCATCTCGGCAAGAAAACCGAGAACTTCTCGGGTGCGGACCTCAAGTCGGTGGTGGATCTTGCCGTCGAGGCCAAGCTCCGCGAGGCGATCAAGGCGGGCGTCCCGAAGCCGATGACCACGAAGGACCTGCTCGCCGCCGCCTCGGGCGTGAAGCCCTCGACCCGCGAGTGGTTCGCAACCGCCCGAAACTACGCCCTCTATTCCAACCAGGGCGGAATCTACGACGATATCCTCAAATATTTGAAACTCTCATGAGCACCGCCTATCTGCGCGGGCTGGTCCTGTACAATCAGGGCCGCCACGACCTGGCCTCGAAGGAACTGCGCCAGGCGATTGGCGAGTCGCCCGAGAACAGCCTCGCCCACGCTCTGCTGGCGATCTGCCTGGTGAACCTCGATCGTGGCGAGGAGGCGCTGAGCGAGGCCAGCGAGGCCGTCCGGCTCGATCCCGGCGCGGCGCTTTCGCACTACGCCAAGGGCCATGCCCTGCTCCAGCTCAAGCGGCTCAAGGAGGCCGAATCGTCGGCGCGCGAGGCGATCCGGCTCGAACCGGCCGACGCCGATTTTCACGGCCTGCTGGCGAGCGTCGAGCTGGCCCGTCGCGACTGGTCGGCGGCGCTCGCCGCGGCCGAGGTCGGTCTGGCCCTCGATCCCGAGCACCTGCTCTGCACCAACCTCAGGGCCCTGGCGCTGGTGCAACTTGGCCGGAAGGAGGAGGCGAGCCACGCCCTCGGCTCGGCCCTCGCCAATGCCCCCGAGGACGCCCTGACCCACTGCAACACCGGCTGGACACTCCTGCACCAGGGCGACCACCGCGGGGCGCTCGAGCATTTTCGCGAGGCGCTCCGGCTCGATCCTGAGCTGGAATGGGCCCGCGCTGGAATCGTCGAGGCGCTCAAGGCCCACTACCTGATCTACCGGCTGATGCTTCGGTTCTTCCTCTGGATGTCGAGGCAGACCCGAGTGGCGCAGTGGGTGGTCATCCTCGGCTTCATCTTCGGCCGGAAGATCCTGGCGGATCTGGCGGATGCCCGGCCTGGGCTCGCCCCGTTCATCGAGCCGTTGCTTGCTCTCACGTTCCTCTTCATGCTCCTGACGTGGATCTCCAGCCCGCTTTTTAACCTGGTCCTCCGCTTCAACCGGTTCGGCCGACTGGCGCTCTCGCGCGAGCAACGCATCGCCTCGAACTGGATCGGAGGCTGCTTCCTGCTGGCCGCCGTCTTCTTCGTAGGAAATCTCGTCACCGGCTCGATCACGACCCTGATCGGGATGATGTTCTTCGCCTTGCTCCTGATGCCGATGGCGGTCGTCTTCGAGGCCGGGAGCGGTCGGCCTCGGTGGACCATGGCCGGGTACACCGGGCTGGTCGCGCTTCTCGGCCTGCCGAGCCTCAGCATCGCCCTCCTCGGCAATAGTAGCCCCTGGCAGGACGTCCCGGCGGCGCTCGAGATGTGGACGTATTACATGTATGGCTGTATCCTGGCAACCTGGGCACCGGCGCTGCTCGCCTCTCGGTTTTCGGAGGGCTGAGATCCAGCCGGCTGGTTATCCCTCGGCCTTCACCTTCGACGGCTTCGCCTTCGGTTGATGCTTCCATCGGCGATGGAGCCAGAGATATTGCGTCGGGTCCTGCCGGATCAGACGCTCCAGGGCCGATGTGAACCGCTGGGTCAATTGCCGAACGGCGTCCGGATCGCCGGCAAGGTCGGCCGGGTCGATGATGTCCTCACATCGGATCTCGTAGCGAAAGCCCGGGCCGATCCGACGCGCCACGCCAACAACCACCGGCGCCCGGTGCTCGATCGCCAGCAGTGCGATCGCCTTGTGCGTCGAGGCCGGCCGGCCGAAAAAGTCCACGTAGAGCCCGCGCTGACCGGCGTCCTGATCGGCGAGGAAGGAGAGCACCTTGCCCGATCGAAGGGTGTCCTCCATTTGTTCGAAGCCGCCCGACTTTGGCACGAGCAACTGGCCGGTCCGCTCGCGGAACGACCTCAAGTAGCGGTCGAGGTAGGGGTTATCGAGCGTCCGGGCGATCGAGACCGTGGGGAAGCCGAAGAGGCCGAAGACGTATCCGGCGAGCTCCCAGTTCCCGTAATGGCCCGAGAGGAAAATCATCGGCCGGCCGCCGGTGAGCATCTGATCGAGGATCGGCTCGTGGCCGACCAGCTCGATGTACTCTCGGTAATTGGAGAGGTCGATCCAACGCGCGGTGTGAAGGATCTCCATCAGCATGCAGCAAAAATGCCGATACACCTCGCGGATGATCGTCTCACGCTCCTGGGGGGTATATCGGTCGCCGAATGCCTTCTCGAGGTTCTCGACGCCGACCAGACGATGGCGGGTGTCGGCCCGATGGAGAACCCACGAGAGGAGCCCGGCGAGCGCGTACGCCTGTCGGATCGTCATCAACTGGGCAAGCTGGACGATCGAGCGGACGGCCAGGTAGGTGAGGTAATCCAGCCAGGGCCGGCGGATCTTGTTGCGGGGCATGCAGTTCGCTCCGTCGAGACCGGGTTCCGGGGCCGGCTCGGGCACCGGCCGGCTCGACGGAGAGCGTACCGCGAAACGCCGCGGAAGGCGAGTCCGGCCCGTCGGTTGGGCCAGGGTCAGGCTTCGAGTGGGACGTTCCAGTAAGCGTCGCTGAGGAACCGCGACCAGCTCGCGATCCGGATGCCGGTGGCGTCGTAAAGCGGCTTCCAGGAAGGCCGCGTCGGCGCCCGTCGCAGTTTCATGCCGGCCTGGTCGGGCGTCCGGTTCGCCTTCGAGGCGTTGCACGGAACGCACGCCAGAACGCAATTCTCCCAGGTGGTCTGGCCGCCCTGCGAGCGCGGGACGACGTGGTCGATGGTAAGCTCCTCGGTGCCGGGCTGACAGCCGCAATACTGGCACGTTGAGTGGTCGCGCTTGAACAGGTTACGCCGGCTGAAGGTAACGGTCTGGTGCCGCGCCCGGTCGTGGCGGGTGAGCGCCAGGACCTCCGGAACGCGGAGCCGGAACCGGACCGTTCGAATGAATGGCTCGCCCTCCCTGGGAGCGAGCTTCGACCAGTCCGACCAGTCATAGAGCCGGAAATCATCCGGGTCGATGACGCAGGCCGCCTGGTTCCAGACCATGACAAGCGCACGCGCCACGGGCGCCACGTGCACCGGCTGCCAGTGCCGGTTCAGGACGAGAGTCGGTCGTTGCAGCACAGAGGCAGGCATGAGTTGCAACCCCTCGGCTCCATCGGGTGGTGGATTCCCGTCGCGCGCTCCCAGGACGGGGCGCCTATCCGAGCTAGATGGCTATTCATTTTAACCCACCGAAAGCCCCCACTGCCAGGCACTTCCCGGCTTGCTAGAGTAAGAACCAGACACCCGGCACCGGCGGAAAGATCGCGCCGGATCGCCGTTTCATGGTTCCTTCACGAACGGAAATCAGCGATGCGGGCGGAAATCCTATCGATCGGCAGCGAGTTGGTGAGCGGGCAGAACCTCGACACGAACAGCCGATGGCTGAGCCAGCAACTGGGAATGCTGGGGGTTACGGTGGCCTATCACACCACGCTTGGCGACGAGATGGACGACCACCTCGAAGCCTTCCGGACGGCGGTTGGGCGGGCGGGTCTGGTCCTGATGACCGGCGGCCTCGGGCCGACCCAGGACGACCTGACGCGCGAGGCGCTGGCTCTTTGCGCCGGGGTCCAGCTCGTGGAGGACGCCGCCTCGCTCGCGGCGATTGCGGCGATTTTCGAGCGCCGCAATCGTCCGATGGCCGACCGTAACCGGGTCCAGGCGATGTTCCCGGAGGGTGCCGAGCCGCTCCCAAACCCGATCGGGACGGCGCCCGGGATCTGGATGAAGATCGGCGGGGCCTGGGTCGCGGCGATGCCGGGGGTGCCCTCGGAAATGCGCCGGATGTTCGACGACGAGGTCGTCCCCAGGCTGAGAGGGCTCGGACTCGGCGGCCGGCACATCATCCACCGGAAGATCAACCTCTTCGGCCGAGGAGAATCCGACATCGAGCGCGACGCGATGGACCTGACCGCGCGCGGACGCATTCCGGAAGTTGGGATCACGGCGAGCGAGGCGACGATCAGCTTCCGGATCACCGGGAGCGGTGAGACCGAGGAGGAGGCGATCCGCCAGGCCGAGCCGACCGCCGCGACCATCTACGAGCGATTCGGTCCGATGATCGTCGGTGAGGGGACGGCCGACGTCGCCGATGGCCTCTTCGCCGAGCTCGCCCGGACCGGCGCCACGATCGCGACCGCCGAATCCTGCACCGGGGGGCTGATCGCCCGGATGATCACGGCGATCTCCGGGGTGAGCCCGTATTACCTCGGCGGGGCGGTGACGTACTCAAACGCCTCGAAGACGACGATGCTGGGCGTCCCGACCGAGCGGATCGAGGCGCACGGAGCCGTGAGCCCGGAGGTGGCCGCGGCGATGGCCGAGGGGATTCGCAACCGCCTGGGTGCGACGATCGGGATCAGCACCACCGGTGTCGCCGGACCGACCGGGGGGACGCCCGAGAAGCCGGTTGGGCTGGTGTATCTCGGTCTTGCCACCGCAGACGGAACCGAAACCCGACGCCTCGACCTCGGCATCGAGCGCCCGCGCGACTTCATCCAGATTTTCTCGGCCAAGTCGGCGCTGAACTGGGCGCGGCTGGTGCTGCGAGAAGTGTGAAGGGTGAGGGGTCGTGTTGACGGGCTCGGTCCACGGAGCGATGATCCAGGAGGTTACCCCAGGTGGAGATGAAGCCATGGAAGAAACACTGACCATTGAAGAGATCGAGGCCCGGTTCACGCCGGAATGGGTCCTGATCGGCGACCCTCAAACCGATGAAGACCTGGGTCTCCGGGCAGGAAAAGTCCTGTTTCACAGCCCCGATCAGGACGAGGTCTGCCGGAAAGCTGCGGAATTCCCGCCCGGTCGTTACGCCCTGCGCTATCTGGGCTCGATCCCTGAAGATGTCGTGCTGGCCTTTCTGAACGGGGCAACGTCCTCAGCGCTCGTTCTGGCGAACGACCCGATCGCCCTGGATCTCCCAGCCGTGCCAGACCTCGGCCGAGACGGGATGATGGCGACGGAGCCAGATCGTCGCCTCGTCTAACTGGTGGTCGCGGTCGTCGCCCTTCGCCCGCTTCGCGGCGTCGAGCATCGTCGCCAGTTCGCCGACGGGCGGCGAGCGCCGGGTCGATTCCTCCAGTTCGGCGGCGAGCGCCGGGTCGGGGCCGCCGTGCGGGAGGACCGTCATCGCGTAGGTCGCCCAGAGAGCGATCATCGGGTCGGCATGGTGTCGCAGTTCTTCCAGCGCCGGGCGAGGTATCGCGTAGTGACGACCAGCGCCGTAGGCGAGTTGTCGCGTGAGCAGCAGGCGGAGCCAGTTGGGCCAGCCCTCGCTTCGCGCGACCGTGAACGCATACGCTCGGGGATCGTGCGCCACCAGGTCGGTCTTGATCGACTCGGCCAGCAGGTAACGCGCCATCGAGGGCAGGTCCGTGCGAAGCGCCAGGCCGAGCCGCGCCTCGTCGCTGAACCGGGGATTGCCCGCGAGCCGGAATGCCGCGTCGACTCGATCGGGGTCGTCGCGCCTTGGGTCGCTGAGCGTGTAGACGTCGGACCAGATCTCGCGGTTGGCCCACAATCCGTGGACGAACCAGCCGATCAGGCCGATGAGCACGAGCAGTCCACCGATCCCCAGGTAGAAGAGCGAGCCGTATTTCTCCCGCTGACCGCGAGGCACCGCCGGAGCCGGGATCTCGTTCGGGTGGAGGATCGGGAGCGCGGGGAATCCACGCCCCTCACCGTTGCCGGCCGACTGGCCTCGAATCTCGCCGAAGACGTCCAACGCCCGGTCCTCTCCGTCGGTAGTTTCAGTAGCTGTTGATCAATTGAAGCTCAGGGTTCGCGACCCGACGCGCCAGGCTATAGGCGTGATAGTGCATCGCCATGTGGAAGAGGTAGCCGAGGACGAAGCCGGGGCGTCGGTTGGCCTTCAGGACACCCCAGAGGCGGCGGCGGTACTCGCGCCGAAGCTCGGGCTCGGGAACGCGGGACATCAGCCGGGCGAACAGGCCGATCGACTGCACCAGGAACTTCAGCTCGACCGGATACTGCTTCGGCCAGGTCAGCCAGTACTTATACTTCTT
Organism: Planctomycetales bacterium; assembly: GCA_027451455.1. Taxonomy (GTDB): domain Bacteria; phylum Planctomycetota; class Planctomycetia; order Isosphaerales; family Isosphaeraceae; genus JAKAUH01. The sequence continues at coordinate 9,112 of DAIDJI010000101.1, forward strand.
GATCCCGTAGTCGAAACCCTTCTCACAGAAGAGGGCATCGGTTCGATCGAAGTACGCACGGGGCTCGTAGATCGTGTTCAGGACGCGGATGTAGCCCTCGCGCAGCTCCTCGCGGGTCATCCCCAGCGGAATGACATTGGTGCCGTACTCGCTCACGTCCGCGGTGTCGAGCCGGCCCTCGGAGGCGAGCCGGGCGTGGAGCGGCGTCTTGGGGATCGCGGCCAGCATCCCACTCATCGAGAACGCGATCCGGGCCTCCTGGACGAACCGGACCTGGCGGTCAAACGTCCCCTCGTCGTCATTGTCGAAGCCCATGATCATCCCGCACCAGACCTCCATGCCCGCATCCTGAATACGTCGGACCTTCTCCAGGAGGGTCCCTCCAGCGCGGACATTTTGAAACTTCTTCGCCTCGCGGAGCGATTCCTCGTCGGGACTTTCGATCCCGACGAACGTGGCGAAGAAATTGGCGCGAACCATCAACTCCATGAGCTCGGGGTCGTCGGCCAGGTCGATCGACGCCTCCGTGAACATCGAGAGCGGATAATTATGCTTCTCCTGCCAGGCAATCACCTCGCGGAGGACCGGCTTGATCGCCTTCTTGTTGCCGATCAGGTTGTCATCGACGATGAAGACCAGCGGCATCCCCGCGCGGTGGATGGCGTCCAGCTCAGCGATCACCTGCTCGGCGGTCTTGAGCCTCGGACGGCGGCCGAAGGTGACGATGATGTCGCAAAATTCACACTGGAACGGGCACCCGCGCGAGAACTGGAGGCTGCCGAAGGCATAGTGCTTCATCTTGAGCAGGTCGAACCGGGGCGTGGGAACCCGGGTCATGTCCGACTTCTCAGCCTGCTCGTAGCGATCGGCATGCTCGCCCCGCTCCCATTCCTCGAGAAACCGCGGCCAGGTCTCCTCGGCCTCGCCGACGAAGATCACGTCGAGCAAATCGCCGAAGTAATCCTCCTCGACCGTGACCCAGGGCCCTCCGGCGACGGTGAAGCAGCCGAGTTGCTTCAGTTCCTCGAGAATCTCGCGCATCCGGAACCGCTGGACGCTCATCCCGGTCAGGCCGACGATGTCGGCGCGTCGACAGCGTTCCCAGTCGATGGGCTCGACGTTCTCGTCGATGAGCGTGATCGTATGGCGCCCGGGGGTCAGGGCGGCCAGCAGCGGCAGGCAGGCGACGGGCAAGTTCGCCCGCTTGCCGACAAACGGCAGCGCCTGCTCCATTCCCCAGAACGAGACCTCGAACCGCGGATTGATCAGGACGATGTCAGCCATCGAAGCGCAAGACCTCCGTATGGCCCTTGGGACGGCCGGATCCCGGGCCTGGGCATCACGGCCGCGTGGACGGGCCCGCCATGCCCGGCACGATCCCACCGCTCGGCAAGAGAAAATGTTAGCGTAAAAGCGGACGGGCTCCTAGCGATCTATCCCCCTCGGGTGGCCAGGATGCCGTCCGGGGAACGTTTCCACTCGGCCGCCGGAAGAATTCGGATTGGTCGAACGGCCCGGAGCGGCTAAACTGTTCTTGCGAGGCTCCAGAAATCCCGATTTCGCCGAGATGAGCGTGCCCGACGCGAGCGAACCCCTGCCCATGCCCCTGCCACCCGGCCTGAAGTGGGGCCCCGACGGACTGATCCCCGCCATCGTCCAGGACTCCGAGTCCGGCGACGTGCTGATGATGGCCTGGATGGACCTACCCGCGCTGCGCGCCACGATCGAGACCGGTCAGACCCATTTTTACTCGCGATCGCGGAAGTCGCACTGGCACAAGGGCGAGACATCCGGCCACGTCCAGCACGTCGACTCCATCTGGGTCGATTGCGACGCCGACGTGATCCTGATCAAGGCCCGCCAGGTCGGCGGGGCCTGCCACGAGGGCTATCGATCGTGCTTCTTCCGGCGGCTGGAGGCCGGCGGTTCTACATTGGAAGTGGCCGACCGGCCCGTCTTCGACGTCGGGACGGTCTACTCCCAGGCTGCGACGACCAGCGACGAGACCACCTCGCAATGAGGTCGGACAGAAGATCAACGGGCCTCGAAAGCCCACGACGTAATCATTAAACTTTCTCGGATCGGGGCATCCCATCAACCTGCGATCGACGATTCGCCTTGAAGAGCGATGTGGATGTCCAGGAACCGAACGCGGACGCGAAAGCTGAATCATCTCGCTCTGCTGTTCGACGAGCCTCGGCAGCAGTGGTCGCAACGGGATTCCTGACCTCGGCTCAATCGATCCATCACTCGACCTGCTCGAATCGACCGAAAAACTCCCCAGAGAAACCGAAGGACGTGACAGATGCGCAAGCCACGATTGATGACCCCCGGCCCCGCGATGGTCCCCGAGGACGTTCTGCTGGAACTCGCTCGTCCGGTGATCCATCACCGATCGGCCGAGGCCAAGGACGTGATTGTCGAGGTCGCCGCCGGGCTCAAGG
>DAIDJI010000102.1 GCA_027451455.1 Planctomycetales bacterium
CTCGATCCACCCTTGCCAATTGATGGTTTCATCGTCTCGAACCCCGCGCTCCGCATCCTCATGGCGATTCCGCCCCACGTTTTGCGGGTCGGGATGTTCCTCAATCGATATGCCCCCTGGATCACCCTCCGGGCCGCAACAAAGGTTGAGCGGCTGACCAGAGACGTTGCGGTCCAGCGGCATCACCTCGCCGATCGCCTCCGGCACAATCGGATGAGTGCCCCGCTTTTCTTCGGGATGGTGCAGGGGGGGGCGATGCTGATCGACCGAGCCCCCGAGATCCGATCTCCGATCGTGATGTTGATCGGAGGGCAGGACCCGATCGTCGATCCCTCCGCCACGCGCGAGTTCTACGATCGCCTCGGCAGCGACGACAAAACGCTGCTCCTCTATCCGAAGATGCTCCACGAGCCGCTCAACGAACTCGGCCGAGAGCAGGTGCTCGCCGACCTCATTCGATGGCTCGAGCCGCGCCTTCGAGCTTGAACAATAGCAGCTCCGTGAGGCGCCGACCTAACCGGCGTGACTAGTGACAAGTTCTGTTTGCGCGTCCGAACGTCGGGAGTCAAGGCTGAGAACGGACGATGCCCGGCCATCGGGGACAGGCTGACCGACCTCGTCTGGACCTGGTGCAACTGTTTCACTCGTCCGGCCGTTCAGGTAGCGTTAGACCCCACCAACCATCGAGCAACGCCCAATCCACCCGCGAACGACTCTGCAATCGATCCGAATCATCAGAATCCCCATATCCGAGATTGACATGCGGATGTCTGTTCAGCTTTGAGGCCACCCTAGAAAACGCGGACGCAGCAAGCATGGACGGAATCGGATTGGCGATCACGCCCGAACAAAACGATGTCCGGGCATCCGTCGGACCATCCGCTTCAATTCAAGGACGCTCAGCGTCGCCATGACCTGTGCCGCCGTCATCTTTGTTTGCGCGATGAGATCGTCGACGCCGGTCGGCGTATCATCGAGCCGGCCGAGAAGAGACCTCTCGGGATCGGTGAGGGTCAACTCGGCAGGGTGACGGACAGGCGGCTCATCGGGCGCCGTTCGAACTTCCTTCACCAACGGGCCAAGCTCTTCGAGGATGTCGTCAACCGTTTCGACGAGTCGGGCACCGTCGCGGATGAGTCGGTGGCATCCCCGGCTGCTGATGCTGTCGACCGGGCCAGGCACGGCGAAAACCTCGCGGTTCTGCTCCATCGCGTGGTTTGCCGTGGATAGGGAGCCGCTCCTCGGCGTTGCCTCGACGACCACCACACCCAGGCTAAGTCCTGAGATGACTCGATTACGCTGGGTAAAGAGGCCGGCGAGCGGCATCTGCCGCATCGGCATCTCGCTGATCAGAGCCCCGGCCTCCACGACACCCCTGGCCAGGTCCTCGTGCTCGGGCGGGTAGATCGAAGCCAGTCCGTTTGCCAGAACAGCGATCGTCCGCCCGCCGGCCCTGAGGGCACCCCGGTGCGCTGCGGCATCGATCCCGCGAGCGAGTCCTGAGATCACCGTGACACCCACTCGTGCCAGGCCGGAGGCCAACCGTTCGGCAACCCGCATTCCGTAGGGGCTTCCGTGCCGCGAGCCTACAATGGCGATCGCGATCTGATCACGCGGCTCAAGTTGCCCCTTGCAGTAGAGCAAGGCGGGTGGGTCGGGGATGTTTTCCAGCGGGGGCGGATACTCAGGATGGTCGCGGGCCAGGAGGCGGACGTTCGACCGTTGGCAGAGGGTGAGTTCTGCCTCGGCGTCGTGATCTTGCCGAGCGCGGGCAATCTTCTCGGCAAGCTTAGGGCCGACGTTCGGCACCGACTTCAGCTCCGCGATCGTCGCCGAGAGGACTCGTTCAGCCGATCCGAATCGAGCCAGCAGTGAGCGCGAAGTCTGCGGCCCAACACCGGGGACCATCGAGAGCCGAAGCAGGTCAAGCAAATTGGGATCGGGGACCGGGGCTTCCATCGAGGGGTCCGCATCCACCATCGGAGTCGATCCTTCTCAGGGTCGGACAAGTAGAGCCCGAATGTCCTCGCCGCCCGCGGCGTCGGTCAGTTCTACCCGTCCGATCGACCGGGGCAAGACGAAGCGGATACGGCCGCCCCGGTTTTTCTTGTCGCGACCCATCGCCTCAATCAGCCGGTCGGGGTTGAGCCCCTCGGCGGAGGTAGGCAGGCCGAAGCGGTTGAGCAGGCCGGCAATCCGGTCGACAACCTCCGGCCCGATCCATCCAAGCCGGGCCGCGAGGCGGGCCTCAACGACCATTCCAATCGCGACCGCCTCGCCATGCTGATACGGACCGTCGTATCCGGCGACCGCCTCAATCGCATGGCCGATGGTATGCCCGAAATTCAGGACGGCGCGAAGACCGGTCTCCTCACGCTCATCCTTCGAGACAACCTCTGCCTTCAGCTCGCAACTTCTCGCCACGATTCGGCGGAGGGCCCGGGGATCGCGGTTGAGGATGGGAGCGACCGAGTCTTCCAGTTCCTGGAAGAAATTACGGTCGAGGATCACTCCGTACTTGACGACCTCGGCGAGGCCGCACTTCAGTTCACGATCGGGGAGGGTTCGAAGCGCATCCGTCTCGATCCAGACACAGGCCGGCTGGTGAAAGGCCCCGATGATATTCTTGGCGCCAGGGTGGTTGACTCCGACCTTCCCGCCCACTGAACTATCGACCTGGGCCAGAAGCGTCGTCGGAACCATGACCAGCGGAACGCCTCTCGCGTACGTTGCGGCGGCAAAGCCGGCCAGGTCGCCAATGACACCGCCGCCGATCGCGACAACCGCCGTGTGGCGATCGGCCTTCCGCTCGACCAGCCGATCGTAGAGCTTCAACGCCATCGCGAACGACTTGCTCGCCTCACCAGGTGGGATCACGGCCAAGTCTGACTCGATGCCTACCTTCGCGAGCCCATCGCGATAGGATTCGATGATCCCGAGTGCGTCGAGATGCTCATCAGTGACGATCAGCGCCGACCGGCACGAGCGCCCAGCCCACGTCGCCCCGAGCGCCTCGTGGACGAACGGACCGAATTCCCCGGACCGGCCGGAAACCACCCGGATCACGTACGATCGAGGGCCGAGTTCCACCGCCACGCAAAGGTTGGACTGGTCGTCGATTTCTGCCATCGCCATCGAGATGTATCCGGAAGTTCAGCGAGCCTCGGACCCACGCCCGTTCGGCTCCCAGTCTATCACGGAAACCGCCAGCGGGGGCAGGGCAGGCCCTGAACGATAGCGACTCGACCGCAAACGAAATCGAGGGGCGCCGGGGAAATCCCCGACGCCCCTCGCTCGACTGGATTGGTCTACAGGAAGGCGAATTGCGGTTTCAAGCCGCTTTTCGGCGACGATACCAGCCCAGACCCGTGGCCGAGGCCAAACCCGTAAACAGCATGGTCAGCGTTCCGGGTTCAGGAACACTGGACATGGCGACGGACTCAATCACCACATTGCCGGAGACTGCTGTCACGTAAAGGATGTCCTTCGCAGCGGCCATCTCAGTCGGCGTAACGATAAAGGTATAGACGGCATTGGAGGACCCGCTATTGGTGAACTGGCCGAGGTAATCGGTCAGTTTATAGGGCGAACCCGTGGTCGGGGTGCTGATCGGCAGCGAGCCACCGAAGACCGCGAAGCCCTCGTTCTTCTGAACGCTTCCGATGGTGATTGTCACATCACCGTAAGCGTTCGAGTACGAACTGCTGAGATCGAGCGCGACGCTGCTTGTTGTATTGATCTCGTGTTGGGAATCAGACTGAATCCCGACACCCGTTTCACCAGTGCCCCCGTTCTTGGCGGAGAGATCTGTCGTACCGGTCAGCGACAGGGATTCAGGCGTGTTCGAGAGCTGTGCCGTCGAAGTGTAGCCGTGAGCGGTGAGGTCATTGCCGCTCTGAGTGAAGGTGTAGGAGGTGACCGATGGATTCCCAGTATAGCTCCCGGGAAGACTCCAGACGATGTCTGCACGCACTGGCTCGATCATCAGGAAAACAGCGGCAGCGGCGATGAACAGGGCGCGATTCACCATGAGCCTCTCTTTCCAAAAACTTTTTTCTTTCGGTTTTGTTCCATGAGACGACAGCCATGAAAAGTCGACAAGGTTCGCTGATTCTTACTCCGAAAACACCGGGAAGAGGAGACGACCCATTGATCCAGGCCGGACGGAAGTTCATCGGAATCGGTCACTAACTTCTCATGCCGTCAGGGTAATAGTAGCTATCACGACCTCACCAAATGAGTGTTGTGTACAATTTTAATCAGGCAGAGGGGCTACTGGCGTTGCCTGGCGACACTCTGGCGATGTTAGTAAGCGCAAACGACGGCGTGATGCCGCCTGTCAACTCGATTTGACAATCTCTGCTTCGTAGAATTCGATCTGGCAAGGTCGATTATGCGCTAATCGTGAATTTTTCGAGATGGATTTGAGGTGATGTGCGAGGCATCGAGATGTTGCTGCACCATGAACGTGAATGCGACACCGAGTCTTCGCCATAGCGCAAAAATCGCCCCATCGCACAATCGCCCGTGAACGGGGCGGTCGTGGGATGGGGCGGGTTACGGCTTGTTGGATGGAGGCTGAACTCAGGATTGCGGCTTGGCCTCGCCTCCGGCAGGATTGGCCGCGTCAGCGGCCGGCTCGGGGGTGGTGTTCTCGGCTGGCGTTTCGGGTGGTGGCGGCGGGTTAAGCTCGATGCCTTCGGGCGGGATGAAGCCGAACGGCGGTTGCTTCGGGTCACGAAGCAGTTGGGGCCGGACCTGGCCGATCTCGCGAAGTGCGAGGATCAAGCCGGATCGCGTTCCCAGGTACATCCGATCGTTGAACCGGTTCACGAGATACAGCGGGTATTCTCGAAGGTTGAGCCCAGCTCGGAGGTGCGAGGCGGCCGGATCGATGACGATCCGCCCGGTCACCCGATCGACGACAAACAGATCCAGGTTATAGGAGCGGAGATAGACCTTCGTGGGCGAGACGGCGATGAGCTGTCCCCCCTGGGTGGAGATGGTCCATCGAGGCTCGCCGGTCTTCGGATCGAGGCTGGACAGGCTGCCCTCGGTGTTGATCACATAAATGTCCTCGCCGGCGACGAGCGGGGCCTGCTCGATCGGGGCACCGCTCGGGAAATTCCAGAGCGGTTTGGCCGTTACAAGATCCGTCGCGTAGAGGAGCTTGTCAGCGGAAGGGATCAGCAGGGTCCGAGCTCCATAAGCGCCCAGCCCTTCGCCGATCGCCCCGCCGGTCGTGAAGCGATAGATCACGGTCGGGTCGTCGGCCAGGACAACCCACGCCTTGTGGTCACCCCCGCCAAATGCGACCAGTTTCTCGGCCGGCAGCGGCCGAGTCGTGATCGCCTTGCCGGCATGGTACGACCACAAGGGAATGGGCTTGTCGTAGATGTGCTCGCTCCCCTTGTTATCCAGGTACTTCAGCCGGAAGGCCTTCATCATTCCGTCGCTCATCCCAACCAGGACGCGAGAGTCGTCGCAAGCAGGAGTGCTCGAAGGGAGCGTGCCCAGGTCGACCTTCCAGAGCATTCGGCCGGTACCGCGATCGAGGCCGTAGAGCGTGTTCGCGCTGGTGGCAAAAACCGCCCAGGTGTTGGCGGCTGTCCCGGCGGCGAATCCTGTGCGCCCCCCCATTTCGGCCGACCAGAGGATACGTCCAGTCTCGGGGTCGATCGTGTGCAACCGGGCCAGGGATGTCTGTGCGAAGAGGAGGTCGGACGTCCGACTGATCTGGACAAGCCGTTCCGACCCGATCAGCGGTATTACGGAGAACCAGGTTCGCTCGAGCCCGGTCCGCTCAAGGGGCGTCCGGCCGGGGATCAGATCCCTCGCAAATGGCAACTGGGCCCGCGCCGGGGGGCCGGCAACGCACACGAGAACCAGCCAAACCGGGAGGGATCGGCGGAGCATGGAGCGGTCCTTTCCAGGATCCGAAGGGGACGTCCGGGACGAGACCCGGCCTCAACGGTGATCAATCATCCCTAGCCGACGCCTCGGTCCGCGTCAAGCAGACCGGAGCGGTCCATCCCTGTCGTCGTCGTCATAGAACACCCAATCGGCATCCGGCCCACCTTCCTCGGCCGATTGTGCAGGTATTTCGTCGTCCTCGGGGTCGGTTTCAGGGTGGTTGGGCTCCGAGCCGGCGACCGTCACTGCCAGACATTTCGGGCAGGCGGTCGCCGTTCCGGTGTAGGGAGAGGCACACCTCGGGCAGAGGCCAACGCTCCGCCGGAGGGTCGGCAAAGAGGCGTGCAAGCTCGCTCCCTCGACAGTCCGGGCGAAGGTTTCAGCGACCATAGTCGCCAGCTCGACGACATCCGCCTGAATCCGGCCGCCACGAAGCCGTCGATGGATGACCTCAAGGAACCATCGGGAGAGTTCTCGCTCCAGCTCATCCTTACGTCCGTTTTCGAGGTCAGGACCCAGCCCCCGGTAAAGCTCCAGCACTCGGGCGGGATCGCTCACTCGACGGGCGGCCTGGATTTCGGCAAGGTTGCCTTCGAGGGCCTCGCGACGGGCAAGAGCCAGCCCTTCCGCACGTTTGTCGATGGCAGGGTCGTTTGGGAAGCGGTCGGCGAACTGGTCAAGAAGCGTACCGGCCTCGAGGAGCTGAGCCGCCTGGAGCGCCTGGTCGATATCGGCCAGCAGGCGAGCCCGGTCACCGACGGTTGGCGGGATGGGAGCCGTCGGGGAACGGCGGACGAGCTCTTCGGCAATCGTCTCCAGCGCCGCCATGGCGCGTCGAGCGAGTTCAGTCCGGACTCGCTCGGCTCGATCCTGTTGTTCGAGTCGAGTCGAGGCAATCGCGGCCGCCTGTTCGATCGCGATTCCGAGGAGTCCCGAGCCGAGCGAGATTGCGCTGGCCTCGAGGATCGCCATCGAAAGGCTGGCCGCATTCGAAGGGCCTTGCACGATTTTTTCGATCGCCCTGGAAGCGCCCCAGGCTAGACCGACCGCAAGCAGGGCCAGGCCCATCGGGCGGCCTGGAACGACGAACGGTCGGCTATCGTCTGGATTGGTTGGGCGCATGATGAAACTACGGACTCCGGAAGCAGGCCGTGTGGGCATCGCCTCTGGAATTATTCAACGGTCGGACCGCCAGGGCCAGCGGCCGTCTCCTGAAATCCGCGCAGGCGAGAGGACCTCGAAGGCAGGCCACTGGCCGACCTGCGAGGTCCTCCTTGAAACGATCGATCACTCTGGACCAGGCGATTCTCTCCCTGCGCTCGACACCCAGCATCGGGCGTGGGTGGTCACCCACCGAATTGCCGGGCGATTCGGTTCGTCGCCACCCGCTCCTCCTCAAGAATCGACTCGTCGAGGTGGTAGAACATCAGATAAGCGTCCTCGCCCGTGTCAAGGTAATGCTCGCGGACGACCTCGGCAGCGCGGAAGCCGTTGACCCGGAAGAAAAGCTGGGCAGCCAGGTTTGTCTCACGGACATACAGAGCAATCCGGTTCCGGCGCTGTGCCGAGAGCTTGCCGACGAGCTTCAGGAGCATCTGCCTACCGACACCTCGACGTCGGAATTCGGGGTGGGCGGCGAAATCGAGCACATGAATCTTGTTCCGGTGCAATTCGTAGATCATGAATCCGACGATTCGCTCGCCGTGCTCGGCAACCATCCCGATGCAGTTCCGCTGCCGCAGGACGCGAAGGAACTCCTCCTCGCACCACGGGTACTCAAAACTCGCGTGCTCGATGGCAAGGACCTCGGGCATGTCGCGCCGGATCATCCACCGGATGTGCACGCGGGTTTGCGCCGGGGAGGTGGGGAACGTGTTCATCGCGCCTCCTTCCATGGGGTCGAACGGACGATCTACGACCGTCGAGCCGCCCTGGGACATCCTGTCAGAGCGATATTAAACCTGCGACCCCGGCGGCAGCGGTTGGTCGGAGGTGATCCGGACAGGGCAAGTGAGAGGAAGCGAAGATGCGGCCCCGATCCGGTTCCGTCGAGGCGGGGCGGATTCTATCGAAGAGACGTCTCCCTGCCAAGGGACCTTCCGTCTCCCCATCGAACCCCGCCGACCCCCATTTTCCGCCGGGAAAACCCGCGAGGAGACCATGCCTCCCGGTCCCCTCCTCGAGCCTCGGTCACCCGAGCTAGTTTTAGTATCGGACAGCAACCGCTCCGATCGTGAGGAATGCGCGGTTCAACCCAATCGGGAAAACCCGTCGGAAGAAATGGCCCCCAACCCCAGCCCTGGCCGGTCGTGCAGCCCAATTGAAGTTTATCTAGGCACGAAAGCCCGTCATCCACTCAATACTATCGACGGCTCACGGTGGATTGTGGGAAGTCACGGGTCAAAATCGACCGAAGGCATAAGTGGAATTCGAGACATCGAAGTCGATCTCAGTGAGTCCGACATTCAGCTTCAGGTCGTTGTAGGAGTATTCCTCGACCAGTGGTGGCTCGGCATCGGAGCCTACGGGCCAGTCAAAGGCTTCGAAGTGTATGGGAAGTCCAATGGCATCGTCGATGTAGAGGTGGACGCGATAGAACATGTAGTCAGGGCTCTTCCGAGAGTGAGTGACCGTGATTCGATGGCAAGGCCGGGAGCCAACCATCTTCTCGAAGAACTCGACATTGGTTTCCTTCGCGTCCAGTTCAGCGGTCCACCGGGCCTCCAGAGTTTCGAGCAATGGGCCGATGCCGGCCTCAGTGATCGGATGGCGGCAATCGGACATGGCTCGCGAACCTAGCGGATCGAGATGGAGGGTCCCTGCGATCAGCCGGCCAAGGCCAACGTCATGCGCGAGGACCTTGCCGTCGTGCCTTCCCTCAATATAAATGGCCTCTCGGCCGGCTGCCGGCTGGCGGAACTTCAGGTAGACGCTGCGGGGTTGCGTCCGGGCCTTCATAAACATGATGTGCGGGGTGCCCAGCCGACCGTCGATACGCTCACGCTTCTCCAGGGTGCAGACATAGTCTTGGACCCTCTCGTATCGCTCCTGGCATTCCTCAATGACGCGCAGGGCTCGGGCTATTGGGGCATCCAGGGCCTCCGGGAGCTGGTCGCCGGAGATTCGTTCCAGGGCCCGATGCGCTGTGGGACCCACCAGCTCCGGAGATTCCGTCGGCTCGACAAGAGCGACAGCAGGCGGACGCGGGGCGCCCGAAACCTCGATGGAAGGCGAGTCGTCGGAAATGGGGGACAACGGAACAGGCGACGCCGGACTCGATCCGATCTCTCGATGCTCCGCCGAGAAGCGACCGGGTCCCGCGGTCCAGATGAGTGCCAGGCTACTCGCTATGCCGAACAGGAGCCAGTATCGGCGCGGGCTTTTGAAGCGTTCCATCTCCAGGTTCGGTAACACGCGGCTCCGGCCTCCGTTCCTCGATTCGTTCCTCTTAAGGACGGGCCCAGTCATTGGGGTTGCCATGAGAGGTTCGCTTTCGGCCCGCGGGCCAGGTGTGCCACGGGGATCATCAGGGGCGTTCGGGTCTTGAACTTGCCCTCGTGTATCCCATTATGACGATGGATTGGGAGAGATGTCGATGCTCCCTCGGGCGTCGACCTATCGGATTCGGGGAGCCCGTTCCGCCCGTCTCTCGCGGCCAGGGCTCTCGCGAATCTCCTCGATTTTCGACAGGAGCAACTCCCGGACCAAAGGCAAGACCGACCCTTAAAGCTCCTGGGATGGAACCAAACCCGGTTTGATTGATATAACCGGACAGGTCAGGAGCTCACCGACTTACAAGGCTTGGTCAACTTTTCAATCCGGTGCGCCCTCGGCCCCGCGCCAAGTGCACGCTCTGGGAAATCAGGAGTCTTGATGCCGTGCCGGACTATTCGATCGAGGTAGTGGAGTCGGCCCCGTTCGCACAGAACTGCTTTATCCTCCGACGTGAGGGAGCCTCCACCGCTCTGGTCGTGGACCCCGGCTTCGAGACCATTCCGGTCCTACAGTTCCTCGAGCGAGAAAAACTCACTCCGGCAATGATTCTGAACACACATGGACATGTCGATCATATTGCCGGGAACGCGGTGATGAAGCAAGCCTTCCCTGACGCACCACTCGTGATTGGCCGGTACGACGAGCCAATGCTCTCCGACCCCGATCTCAACCTCAGCACACCGTTCGGCCTGCCTGTGATCAGCCCGCCGGCCGACCGGACGGTCGAAGAGGGAGACCAGATCGACGCGGCTGGTTTCTCGTTCCTTGTCCGCGAAGTTCCCGGACATAGCCCGGGATCGGTTGTCTACATCGCCGAGGGGATTTCCCCTCCGATCGTTCTCGGCGGCGACGTCCTTTTCGCCGGATCGGTTGGCCGGGCCGACTTCCCCGGCGGCGACTTCGCGCTACTGAGGTCGGGTATCCGCTCAAAACTCTTCACCCTGCCGGAGGACACCCTCGTCTACCCGGGCCACGGTCCGGCCACCACGATCGGGGCAGAGCGCCGGTCGAACCCCTTCGTCGGCGAGTCAGCCGGGCCGTTCTTCTCGTGAGCCGTCTCTGGGCGATCTCTGACCTGCACCTCTCCTTCGGCCGGCCCGATCGCCGCGATCGGTACGCCGGACGATGGCACGACCATGCCGCCCGGATCGAGCGTGCCTGGCGCGACACAGTCCACCGGGACGATGTTGTCTTGCTGCCCGGCGACCTTTCATCAGCACGCAATCATAGAGAGGTCCAGCCCGATCTCGAATGGCTGGGTGGCCTCCCCGGTATCAAGGTCCTTGCCCCTGGCAACCACGATCGTTGGTGGAACGGACCGGCACCCGTGCGCCGCATCCTTCGACGTGGAATGATCGCTGTTGATGGCGACGCCGCCGAGGTCGGCGACTGCATCGTTTGCGGAGCAAGAGGCGCTCCCGTTCTCACCGAGGACGCCGAGCCACCGGCCCGCCTCGCTGAGAATCGTGAGATGGCCGCCCTTGAATCCGCACTCGCGCACGCTGATCGCCTCCGAAACGGGACGGATCGGCCGATTTACGTCCTCTGGCATTTCCCGCCGTTCGATCCCCACGGCCGTGCCAGTTCGTCCGTTGATCGTTTCGAACGTGCCGGCATCCGCGCCTGCGTCTATGGTCATCTGCATATCCAGGCCCAGTGGTCGACGGCCGTTCAAGGAACGATCCGAGGTATCCGATACCATTGCGTCGCGGCCGACGCTCTGGGCTTCCGACCCCTTAGAATCGAGGGGCCAACGTGTCAGCTCCGCTGATTTGGGAAGTCGATGCAACCATCAAGAAACCCCAGCTTCTCCAGGGCCAACCGCCCAGCCCTTGACTCATTCCCCATCCATCTCGATCAGGGCCCCGACCTCGGCCCCTTCGACACGATGGATCCCCAGGGTGATCCTTGTCTTTCCCCTTTTTACAATCGTCCCGGGAAACGAGCACTTGAGGTGACACTCTTATGTTCAGTAACCAGTCAGGGAACGCCGGCAGTCTCATCTTCTAAAGCTTATTCTCAGA
>DAIDJI010000103.1 GCA_027451455.1 Planctomycetales bacterium
GCCTCCGCCGGCGCGACCGCCCGGTACGAACAGGCGGAGAGCGGACGACCTTCGTCGAGGGTCTCTGGCGACTCGCCGTATCGTTCCCAGATCGCTCCGTGGAGACCTTCCGGATCGAACCTGCCTGGCGGGATCAGGTCGATCAACATCGCGTGGATACCCAGCCTCAGCGCGTCGTCAATCTTGTCGACCAGTTCCCGGACGCTTGAGGCCCGGTCCTTGTTGCCGGGTGAGGCGATCTCAACGATCGCCACGATCCGATCGCCGCTCACGTGTCGGATCGCCAGTGTCCGTCGCCGCGTCCGATAGACGACCTTCGAATCAGCGACCAGCCTGCGGCCGACCGCCGGAGGAGCATCGGCCAGGGCGAGCCCTCCGGAAGGAACCGCAAGCCCGGAACGCGGGTCGGGATGGGCTAGCGCCAACACATCCGGGATCAGCCCCGATGCATGCTGCTCCGAGAGCGCATAATAACCCGCCGGAAGAACCCCGGAATTCAGGCGGCCCATCAGGTGAGTGATCCAGGCGCCGTGGAAGGCGTGGAAAGTCCCGGCGTCCACACGCGTCCAGTCGTGTACGGGCATGGCAAGGCCTCCCCTGGTCGAATCTCCCGATTCTAACCGATCGGGCGGAGACTGGGCATCCGGCGCCGGTGTTTGCTTGAACGATCTCGATCCCGGGATTTTCGTGTTAACAACCGGGGAAGATCCGCTATTGCCTGATAGAGTGGGCCAGGCCCCACCCCATCGCGAGACTCCCGAATCGCCCCGGATGGAGCAGGCCGGGCCATGAACATCGACCTCGATTCTCCTTGCCGGTGCGACGGCGAGGAGAAGGATACCGCCGAGCTGGCGGTCGTACGTATCACGGCCGTCCAGCGTCCGCTGTACGCCTACATCCGATCGCTCGTGATCGCCACGGACGACGTCGAGGACATCCTTCAGGAGGTGAACCTGGTCCTCTGGCGGAAGATTGGCGAGTTCGACGGGCGGGGCCCGTTCCTGACCTGGGCCTGCCACATTGCGTATCTTCAGGTGCTCGCCTATTGCAAGAGGCGGCGGCGGGACCGGCGGATGGTCCTCGACGAAGCAGCAATGAGCGAGATCGCGCGGTCGATGGCCGCGAAGGTCGAACGGATCGACGCCAGGATGGAGGCCCTTGGCGCCTGCCTCTCGAAGCTGGCGCCATCTCATCGCCAGATGATATTGCGGCGATACGACCGGGGCTCGTCGGTCCGAGCGCTCGCCGAGGAACTGGACCGCCCAGCAGACTCGGTCCGTGTCACGCTGCACCGAATACGACAGACCCTTATCGACTGCGTGGGGCGGGCGATGGCCGGGGGAGGGATCACGTGAACTTACGCGGATTCGACGAGCTCGACCGACTGTTGATGGCAATGGCCGACGGCGAGCTCTCGCCCGAGAACCGCGATCGACTGCTTGGGCTTCTGGAGTCTGACGCCTCGGCACGCGAGCGTTACAGTGAATTTGTACTGCTCGATTGTCTGCTGGAATGGGAGCGTGGTTCCGTGGAATTCGAGGCCTCCGAATGCCCGGCAGTCGCTGGTCGGATTGGCCCGGACGTCCAGGGGCCGCCGGTCGACCATCGGCCGCGCTGGCGCATTCGGTCCCGCTGGCTGGTCGTCGCGGCGGGCCTGGTGATCTTGCTGGGCGCTGGCCTCCTGGCGACGCAGGATCGATGGGGCCGGGTTCGACCGGCGGCGGTCGTCAGGCGTGAGGCGGCCGAGCGGTTCCCGGACGGACCGTTCAGCGGTGGGATCGCGATCCTCACCCAGGCGATCGGCGTCGAATGGGAGCCGGGCGGGCCGACACTGGCCGTCGATTCGATCCTTGAACCCGGGACGCTGGAGTTCCGGTCGGGGCTGATCCGGCTGGAGTTCTTCAGCGGGGCGACCGTGATGGTCGAGGGACCCGCGGCCATCGATTTGAAGGCGATCGACCGGGCCTTGTGCCGGCGGGGGAAGCTCCACGCACTGGTCCCGCCCGAGGCGCGCGGGTTCCGGATCGACTCGCCGGCTGCCGACCTGGTGGACCTCGGAACCGAGTTCGTCCTCTCGGTCGGTCCGGATCGCGAAGCCGAGGTCTACGTGGTCGATGGCAAGGTCGAGGTCTATGGGCCCGGCACCAACCACGCCGCTGAAACGCCCCGAGAGCTGACCGAAGGGCAAAGTCTCCGGATCGGATCGGTCGGCGAAGTTGTCGAGAAGACGGCGGTCCCCGGCTCCTTCCCTTCGTTCCAGGAGATCGATCGACGCGCCGCCGACGAGTCGCGGCACCGCCTCGACACCTGGCGGGATAACTCGCGGCGGTGGGCCGCCGACCCGAGAGTGGTTGTGTACTACCCGTTCGAGTTCCGCGGACAGCCGAGCGGACTGTCGGTCCTCGCTCAGACCGGACCCCGGCAGGGGGCGGCTGGAGCCATCGTCGGCTGCGGTCGGGTGCGGGGACGGTGGCCCGGCAAGGGGGCGCTCGACTTCAAGCGGCCGAGCGACCGGGTGCGGATCACGGTCCCTGGCACTTACGACTCCATGACCTTACTGGCCTGGGTCCGCGTCGACGCCCTGCCGCAGCGGCTCACCGCCCTGATGCTGACCGACGGTTTCGACTCCGGTGAGCTGCACTGGCAGATCGGCCCCGAGGGCCAGCTCGCGCTCGGCGTCCACTCCGAGACCGAAGAGCCCGTCTGGCTGACCTACCAGTCACCACCGGTCTTCCTCCCGGAGCGGCTCGGTCGATGGACCCTCCTGGCGACCGTCTACGATGCCGGACGCCATTTGATCCTCCACTATGCCGACGGCCGAGAGGTTAGCCGGCACCCGATCGTCGAGAGCGTTCGGCCCCGGATCGGCCAGGCCGAACTGGGCAACTGGGGTGCTCCGCGCTTTGGAGACCGCACCCCGATCCGCAACCTCGTCGGGCGGATCGACGAGTTCCTGATCCTCGAAGTCCCGCTCGGCCGGGCTGAGATCGCCACGGCCTTTCAACGGGGGCGACCAGGCTCCTGATCGGCTGGGAATCTTTGCCGGACCATTTTGGCGGACGTCTGCGTTCTTCGTCCGTCTTCGCCGGATCCTCTCTCCTTTTCGTCCGTCGCCGCCTTCAAGGAGTAGACATGCAAGCCCGTCCATCCCGGGGGTTCACCCTCATCGAGTTGCTGGTCGTTATCGCGATCATCGCGGTCCTGATCGCCCTGCTACTGCCGGCCGTTCAGGCGGCTCGCGAGGCCGCCCGTCGCATGCAGTGTGTCAACAATCTGAAACAGCTCGGGATCGCCCTGCACAATTATCACGACGCGGTTGGATGCTTCCCGCCCCAGGGCGCCTCGGCCTATCACGCCTGGGGTGTCCTGGCAATGGTCCTCTCGCAGCTCGAGCAGCGCAACCTGTTCAACGCCCTCAATTTCTCGGCGCCGAGCACGCAGCGCCCCTATCCTTGCGGAGGGCGCGATACCAGCGGCCCCTGCGCCTGCAACGTGACGGTGTTGAACGTCCAGGTGAAGACGTTCCTCTGCCCGACCGACGTCGATCGGCTGACCTCGACGTTCGGGCATAACAACTACGTTGCCAACGGCGGCTCGGACGGTGCCTCGTTCTACATGCAGAGTCCGAACCTCGGCCCTTTCTGGGGCCGGCCGCCCTTCTCGATGACCAGCGCCGCGACGATCACCGATGGACTGAGCAACACCGCCGGCTTCAGCGAGCAGGTCACGGGGATCGGCATTAGCAACAATCAGCAGTTCGACGGCATGAAGCCCTCTGCGACCTTCTCGAAAGGGACATCGGCGGTGGCTCTGAAGTCGACCAGCCCGATGGCCGGCTATACGGCCTGCAAGGCCAATCCCCCCACGCCGGCCAACATGGCGAACGGCTACGCCTCCGGCTGGGACTGGGCGATGCATCAGCCCGCCGAGACGGCCTACAACCACATCATGACCCCCAACACCTGGAATTGTGCCGTCGACGTGGATATCTATGACAATCACGGTGTGGCCGCGACCGCCGGCAGCCGCCACCCTGGGGTGGTCAACGTGATGTTCATGGACGGGTCGGTGCACTCCGTCAAGAGCTCGATCAGCCCGGCGACATGGTGGGCCCTCGGTACCATGGCCGGGGGCGAGGTGATAAGCTCCGATGCTTACTGAGTGAGGCCGGTCGGCTCCTTTCCGAGACGATCCGCCAGCCAGAAGGAGATGCGAATGACTCATCTATCGCGACGTGGATTCCTCGATCGGGCGATGGCCGGTCTTACGATCGGTGCCGGCCTTCCGGCCTGGTACGCGAGCAAGGCCCTGGCCGAGGTGCAGGAGGCCGGCGCCCGCGCCCGACGCAAGATTGGCCCGAACGACGAGATCGTCATGGCGGCGATCGGCGTCGGCGGGCAGGGCACCTACATCATGAAGAAGGCAATGGCGCACCCGGGCGTGCGGTTCGTGGCCGTCTGCGACGTCGACGCCGAGCGACGGGAAAAGGCCGCCGCCGTCGTCAAGGACAAGCAAAAGGGCGACTGCGCGACCTACGCCGACTTCCGCGAACTGCTCGCCCGAGGCGATATTGATGCCGTGACGATCGGGACTGTCGATCATTGGCACGCACTGACCTCGATCGCCGCGATGAAGGCCGGTTGCGACGTCTACTGCGAGAAGCCGCTCGCACTGACGATCGCCGAGGGTCAGGCGATGGTCCAGGCCGCCCGGAAGTACGACCGGATCTTCCAGGTTGGCAGCATGCAGCGGTCCGACCCCCGATACCGGCTGGCCTGCGAGCTGGTCCGCAACGGGCGGCTCGGCAAGGTCCACACGGTCGAGGCCCGGATCGGCGAGAACCCGATCGGAGGGCCCTTCAAGGAAGTTGCCGTGCCGAACGGGCTGGACTGGGACTTCTGGAAAGGGCCGACCGCTGACATCCCCTACGTCAAGGAGCGCTGCCATTACACCTTCCGGTGGTGGTACGAGTACTCCGGCGGCAAGCTCACCGACTGGGGGGCGCACCACGTGGACATCGGCCAGTGGGCCATCGGCATGGAGGACTCCGGGCCGAAGACGATCGAGGTTCAAAAACGTGTTTTGCCGGTGGATTTCAAGGGGGGCTATCCGACGGTCGACGACCGATACAACACAGCGAACGCGTTCATCGTCCACGCGACGTTCGCCAACGGCGTTGTGCTGGAGATCCGGGACGACACGGAGAACGGCGTGCGGTTCCAGGGGGAGCACGGGCACATTTTCGTCACCCGAGATCGGATCGACCTCGACGGCGGTGCGGTGGGTGCTTTGTACAGGGACCCGGTTTCCGAGTCGTTGCTGAAGGAGTTGAGGAAGGGGAAGGCGGTAGCCGGCCACATGGAGAATTTCTTCGAGTGTTTGGTGGATCGGTCGGTGCCGGTTTCGGATGTCTGGAGTCATCACCGGGCGTTGAGCACGTGTCACCTGGCGAACATTGCGCTTCGGCTGGACCGCAAGAAGCTGGAGTGGGACGCCGAGAAGGAGCAGATTGTTGGGGACTCGGAAGCCAACGCCTTCCTCAGCCGCCCGCAGCGGAAGGGGTATGAGATCGGCTGATCGGGAGAACGTCGGATCAAAAGAATTGGGTAAGAAGTCCTTCTCCCTGAGAAAGCCCTCTCAGGAGAAGGACGCTTATGCGGCCACCCCTGGGCGCGAAAAGGCGTCTTCTGGGTGGCCGGATTGGTTTGCCCAAGAACCCTTCCAAGGGATCGTGGACTCCGCGAACCTGCCTTGCATCGAAGGCCGGCGGAAATCCCTTCGTCCCTTCTCTGCCCCGGCGGACGCCTTGCCTGCCACCCCCCGAGAGCCCTATCATCATCAGAGGTTCTGGTCGCGATATCCGACTTCCCGGCCGAGAGAGCGAACAATCATGAATGTGCCTGATGCGTCCCACGATTGGACGTTTGCCGCCTTTCGGTCGTTGGTCGATGGGGTGTTGCTGGCCTTGATTCTGTGGATGACGACAGGATTCGTTGTGGCGCAGGAGCCGGCCGCTCCGCCCGCGACGCAGGAGCGGCCACGACCGCAATCGGCCGAGGGAGTTGAGGGAGCCGGAATCGTAGCCGGAGCCGGAGACAGAGCCGCGGCGGGGCCGGAATGGATCGGCAAGCGGGTGATCCAGAAGTATCGGCAGTTTCAGCTCAAGGTTGAGGACCGGGTCATCGATCGCAGGCATGAGATTCTGACCTATCGTGTGAAGAAGGTGGATGGGCCCTGGCTCTGGCTCGAGGCCGAGGGGCTTGGCCTGGCTGGCTGGGCGATGGCCGAGCAGGTCGTCCCTGTCGAGGAGGCCATCGTCTTTTTCACGCGATACATCCGCGAGTTTCCTGACGACGTCCACGGCTTCTTCATGCGGGCGATTATCTGGTATCAGGAGCGGAACGAGCCCGAGCTGGCGCTCGACGACCTTAACGACGCCATCCGTCTCGATCCGACGGCCGCCTACCTGTGGAACGACCGGGGCGAGGTCTGGCGAGCCCGGAAGAACTACAACAAGGCGATCGGCGATTACACCGAGGCCATCCGCCTGGCGCCCGACCGTCCCGGCCCCTACAACAACCGGGGTCTGGCCCTGTATGCTCTGAAGGATTACGAGAAGGCGATCGCCGACTACACCGAGGCCATTCGCCTCGATCCGAAGAACTCGCTGACCTTCGGCAACCGGGGCAACGCCCGGCTCGCACGCAAGGACTACGCAGGTGCGCTTGCCGACTACGAGCAGGCGATCGATCTGGACCCGAAGTTCGTCTCGGCCTACCGTAACCGGGCCCGCGCCCTGCTGCTCGACCGCCGGGGCGCCCTGGCGGTGGAATCGGCTCGGAAGGGTATCAAGGTCGGCGCATGGGAGGGCGAGATGCCGGTCTACACGGCGATCATCGGCCATCTCTCGGCGCTTCAGGTCGGAGATTCCGCCTCGGCCAAATGGTTTCTCGACGAGGCCGCCGCCCACGCCGACCATGAGACATGGCCCTATGCGGTCATTTCCTACCTCCGGGGCGAGCTCAGCGAGGCCAGCCTGCTGGCGAAGGCCGGCGAAAACATCAACCACCGAACCGAGGCTCATGGCTTCCTCGGGTACGAGCGGCTTTTAAAAGGCCGAGAGGAAGAGGCCCTGCGCCACTTCGTCTGGGTCAAGGAGCACGGCGACTCCACCCGAGCCGGCTACATGATCGCGATGGCGGAGCTCGATCGGCTCGAGGCCAAACAGGTCTCCTCGCGTCGCTCCTGAATCGGGCCAGACCAGGCCGAAGCCGACCCGTGGACCAGGCCGAACAAAGAATCGTCCGCGCGATCGAAGTCGCCGGCAATCCGGCCGAAGGGATTCAACCGGTGACGCCGGTTCCCCTGATGGGCCGGCCCAAATTTCTCCGAGACGAGTTGGCCGACGCCTTGTCGCGGCGAATCACCAGGGACCATCGGCTGATCGACCTGGTTCGAGAAGATCGGGTCGAGTTGGTCCAGGCGTGCTTACCTGGCTGAGAGGAAGCCCGCGGTCATTCCTGGTCAATGCGTGCTGATCAATCGAGCGGTTGGCCCACGGCGGTTCGGAGGAGCGAGCAAAAATCGGATTCGGTCGCCGAGCAACGGGTGGAGGCCGGGCTGGTCGAGGATCGATCGGACCCGGGCGCGCGTGGTCTCGCGGAGGCCGGCGGGGACCTCCTGGTTGTGGAAGAGGACGGCCAACGGCCGGATCGCCTCGGCACGCTGGCGGGGCTCGATGATCGGATCGCCAAGGACGGCCACCAGAGCCTCGGCGGCCTGGGCGCATCCTGAGGGTTCCACGCAGATCACGGCCATCGCGGCCCCGGTGCGCTGGGCCGGGGGCCCGGTGGCGAGCATCGTGCCGAGAGCCGGCAAGGCGGACTGGGCGAGCGGCCCGAGGTTCGCCAGCCAGAACGCCACCCGAACGCGGACCTCAGGGTCGTCGTGACGGAGCCAGCCGACGAACGTCGGCACCAGCTCGCGGCAGATGGAGGGTTCGATCCGATAGAGCAGGCCCATCGGCCGGAGGACCTCGGTCGGGCGATCGGGGTGGGCCTCCACGACCATCGCCCGGAGCGTGGGGATCGCCCGGTCGCGATGCCTGGGGTCGAGCCAGAAGATCGCCTCGGCCGCCGCCAGTCGGACCGACCGATCCGGATCCTCCAGCCAGGGACCCGGGTCGAACTCGACGGCCTGTGCGTTGATCATCGCCTGAAGTACGGCGCTCCGGACAATCGGGGAGCCGTCGCGGCTGGCCGCTGTCAACGAGTTGAGAATCCGTTGCCTTCGATCGGAATGGTCGCCCCGCGCGAGGAACGCCGTGGGGCCGAGTCCGCACGCCGCCATCGCCCGGGCTCTCGGCTCGACGTCGGACCGGAGCCCGCCGAGGCAAAGCTCGACCGCCTCGTCGGTGATCGGCTCGGTGCTCGACAGATAGGCGTACGCCTTCTCCCGGACCCGGGCGTCGGTGTCGTGGACCAGGGCCGGCATGTAGGCCGAGGCGTCCACCCCGAACTCGGCCATCCGCTGCGCCGCCTCGGCCCGCGCCGCGGAGGTCAGGCTCCGGTCGCGTCGCATCCCGTCCAGCCTGGTGAGTTGCCGGTAGGTCTGGATCCTCGGCCAGACCTCCATGCCCCCGTAGATCACCCCCAGCAGGAGGATCGAGAGGCCCAGTGTCGCCGGGATCGGCCGCCTGAGTCGCCGAGGTATCCGCACCATCTTGCGCACCCTCCCGGGGCCCGCCTACGTACCGCGAGTGCCGGCACGATGGCTCGCCGTCCTACATGGCAGAATGGGGACATAGTCCGATCCGATCCACGTCCGTGGTCTTCTCAAGACCTACACCATCGGGACGTCCGCGGCAAGGGACTCGTCCCGTTTGATCGGATTTGCTGAAGTGGCCCGCGGACCGGGCGCATCGGGCCGGGCCGGGCATCGTTGTTCCCAGGTTGAGGGTGACAGGCTGATGAGAACGCACCGGAACATAGGAATTTTTCTCGGGCGTCGGTCGATCCCACCGAGACGCGTTTCGAAGAGCGAAGGCGAGTTTTCTTTAGACGGGCGTTCGCCCATGAATCACGGTAAGATCTTTGGATCCTGGGACGGGTGCACCATTCTATCAAATTCTGGCATCATGAGTTAGATTGAGAGTGGTTTTGGCAATAGGGGCGACCCTCGATGGTTGAACCTCACCACAGCGAATCGACCACAGGCAGTGATCTCGATCCTGAGAGGTCCAAGACCGCGACCAGCAGACCTCACCAGGCGCCTCGGCTCGACCCAACGGCGACCGGGATTGCGATCGGACCGACGGTCCCCCATGCCCGGCCGTCTCTCGTTTTCGGCTCGCCTGGACTGACCGAAGTTGCCGGACCGCCGGAATTGGAAGACTACGAGATCGTGGGCGAGATCGGTCGCGGGGGCATGGGCGTCGTTTATCAAGCCCAGAGCCGCCGGGATGGCGAGGTGGTGGCACTCAAGTCTGTCCTGTCCGCCACACCCTCGTCGTTGTACCGCTTCAAGCAGGAGTTCCGCGCTCTCGCCGATGTCGTTCACCCGAACCTGGTGACCTTGTACGAGCTGCGGGCGGACGGTCCCATGATGTACTTCACCATGGAATTCATCGACGGGACCGACCTGGCTAGCTACGTGCGTCAGATCTCATGGGGCGCTGCGGGACAGACCACTGGCGATCACAAGTGGAGGACCCCAACACCGTCTTGCAAGGTGGATCCGCGGCGGGAGCCGGAACGAGTCCCCGGGTTGTCCGGCACGGAGATCGATCGACTGCGGGATGCCCTTCGACAGATAGCATCTGGGCTCATCACACTGCACGCCGCCGGCCGGCTGCATCGCGACCTGAAGCCCTCCAATGTGATGGTGACATCGCAGGGGCGAGTGGTGATTCTCGATTTCGGTCTGGCCGCCGAGCTGGATCGTCACGGCCGTCATCAGGAATCCAGCGGCGCCTTCCTGGGCACTCCGGCGTACGCGGCGCCAGAGCAGGCTGCGGCCTCGTCACTCACCCCAGCCAGCGATTGGTACAGTGTGGGCGCGATCCTGTATCAGCTTCTGACCGGTCGGCCCCCGTTCGAGGGCGGTCTACTCGATGTGCTGCGGGAAAAGCAGCGGCGCGACCCGCCCACGCCGTCTACACTGGCGGACGGGATTCCCAAGGACCTTGATGAGCTGTGCCGGGACCTGCTGCACCGCGTCCCCGCCGCACGGCCCACCGGGCGTGAAGTCCTGCGCCGGTTGCAGGGTCTTGAGCCCGCATCGGCCGGACACGGGCCGTCGGCGCAAGTGGAATGGCGGGTTGGGACGCGGGTCGCGAGTTCGGCGGGGAGTTGCCTCATCGGGCGAGGCTCGCACCTCCAGGCCCTCACCGAGGCCTACCAGTCTGTCTGCGCCCGGCACACCGTCATCGCGATGGTCCACGGTCCCTCGGGAATGGGCAAGACGAGCCTGATCGAACGGTTCCTCGACGACCTTCGGGAGCGCGAATCGGGCGTGATCCTGACCGGGCGCTGCTACGAGGCGGAATCGGTCCCCTTCAAGGCTCTGGATAGCCTGATGGATGGCTTGAGCGAGTATCTGAGGCGATTGCCCGAGGAGCTTGTCGAGACCTTGTTGCCGCGCGAAGCGACTTCGCTCGCAAGAGTATTCCCGGTCTTCCAGCGAGTGGAGGCGATCGCGCGGTTACCTATCCGAACCGAGACTTCCGACGAGCGCGAGCTGCGCCGTCGTGCCGTCGGCGGCCTGCGTGAGTTGCTCACTCGGCTCGGGCGCCGGCCGCTGGTCTTGTTCATCGACGATTTGCAATGGGGCGACGTGGACAGTGCGACCATGCTGGCGGATGTCCTCGAGCCCCCGGACCCACCCGCGATGCTCCTGCTCGGCTCGTATCGGAGCGAGCTTGCGGAATCGAGTCCGTTCTTACAGTCCTTCCGACGCATCAAGGGAATTTCGGCCTCGGCCATCGATCGGCGCGAGATGGCCGTCGCTCGGCTGACCGAGTCGGAGGCGCAGGAATTGGCCTTCAGCCGGTTGACGACCGGGTGGCTGACGGCCGCGGAGGAACAGACCGTGCAGGAGCGAGCCCGGGCGATTGCACGCGAGTCGCTCGGGAGCCCATTTTTCATCGACGAACTGGCCCAGCACGTCCGGGAGCCGTCACACTCACCGGAGAATCCCTCTCCAGCCCACCCTGTCCGGCTTGACGAGGTGATTTGGGCGCGGGTCCAGCGGCTGCCGCCCCCCGCCTGTCGTCTGCTGGAGGTCACGGCCGTGGCCGGCAAGCCGCTGCCGCTGGCCCAGGCCGGGGAGGCGGCCGAGTTGCCTGCCGATGGGTCTCAGGGTACCCGCACCGCCTGGATGACTCTCCGTTCGAGCCGACTCATCCGGAGTGCCCG
>DAIDJI010000104.1 GCA_027451455.1 Planctomycetales bacterium
AACCAGGTCTTCTCGTTGAGCTCCATCTGAACCATGATGTAGCCGGGGTAGGTCTTGCGCTCGACGATCCGCTTCTTGTTGTTCCGGATCTCGGTCATTTTCTCGGTCGGAACCACGATCTGGCCGAAGTAGCGGTCGAGCCCCTGAATCTTGATATTCTTCTGGAGCGCGAGACGGATGGTATCCTCTCGGCTGCTCTGGACCTTCAAAACGTACCAGACCAGTTCGGGCGGCGGCTCATCGTCGTCCAGGCCGGCCCCCGCTGGTTCGCTTGCCTTCGATGCCTGGTCGCTCGCCTCGACCGAACCCGAGGAAGCCTCGGGCACGGCCAGGTCGCTCGACGAATCGTTCGGGGTGGGATCCAGCCGCCCGCCATCGGGCGTCTGCTCGTCTACCTCGAACGTCGGATGGGGAGCCTGGGCCTCCTCATCGGGCGCGGTTTCGGGGGTGGTCGGGTCGATCGGTTCGCTCATGGGAAGAAATCGCGTCGAGTCTGCGGTCGGATCACGGAGACTTGGATGACGTCCTCTCCGGGCGAGAGCACATCGGTAACCCCATCGGGGGAAGGAGCAAGGCAGTCCACCCGCGAAATCGACGGGTCGTCCGCCCGGCGTCCGGTCAGGAGGTCGAGCCCAGCCCGCCCCCACCGCCGAACTTCAGGACGCCGATCATCTGGAGGATCAGTGTCCAGAGAAAGTCGACCAGGTAGAGGAAGGTCGCCAGGACAAGGACCGTCACCAGTACCACGGTGGTCGCCCGTATCAGGTCGTCCCGCGTGATCCACGAAACCTTGTTCATCTCGGCTTCGGTGGCGATCAGGAAGTCGGCGAAGGGGGGGAAATGCACCAGGCGAAGGATCATCCAACCCAGGGCCAGGGCAAAGGCCGTGGGCAGGCCAAACCGCCAGAGTGGCGTGTACTCAATCGATGCCTGTGAAACCTGATAGGCACCCGCGAGGACGATCAGTAGCAGTCCCAGCCCGGTGTAGAGCCGGGCATGCCGCCCTTGAATCGGCTTGTAGAGCTCGGTGCTCCCCAGATTCCCCAGGAACTGGACGAACATCCCGCGCGGCCGAGATCCACCCGCCGCCTTTCCAGACTTCGCGGGCTTCTGCGCCGATACTTCGTCTCGCACTTTCCCCATGGCACCGAACTTTCTGAAGACTTCCTGGGTTGAGGACGGGAGGGGGAGACCAGCCGGGCGCCGAGGTGGCGTTCCTGGACCCGGCAGGGCAGTGGTCCGCTTCCACGCCCCCGATCGATCCATCCGGGGCAATCCGGCCGCCGGAGACACCCCGGGCGAGAAAGCACGAGCGGAGGGAATCGAACCCCCAACCGCCGGTTTTGGAGACCGGTGCTCTACCAATTGAGCTACGCTCGTAGCGGCCCAGGCAGGGCCACGCGATCTTTGCCGGGCCGCAAGCCGGCCCGACATCGTGAAGGCCCCGGAGGAAACAGGACACGGGACCGGCCGAGCCTCGCTCGATCCGATCCCGACCGCCTCGGTCACTTCTTTCGCGATTCCTTGTGCGACGTATGCTTCCGCTCACGTCGGCAGTACTTCTTCAGCTCGAGTCGGCCGGCGCCCCGGGTCTCTTTTTGGACTCGGTAATTCCGCTCGCCGCACGAGTTGCATTCCAGCCAGACATATTCCCGCATCGATCGGCTCCCACCCCGCCACGCGGGGCTCCTTCTGCCTGCCTCGATCCTCTACAACCGACGAAGCGAGGCGGCCACCCGAGCCCGGCAAGGGGTGAGTGGCCGCCGATCCGCGGTTGACCGTCCGAGCCCGCGGCGAAGCCCGGCCCTTCGGCCGGACCACCGCCCCGATCACTCGAGGATCTTGGTCACGACCCCGGCGCCGACGGTCTTGCCACCCTCACGAATCGCGAACCGGAGGCTTTCCTCCATCGCGACCGGCGTGTGCAGCTCCACCGTCATCTTGATGTTATCGCCCGGCATGCACATCTCGGCCTCGCTGTTGTCCTCGGACAGCAGGTTCAGAACCGAGCCGGTCACGTCGGTGGTCCGGAAGTAGAACTGCGGGCGATACCCCTTGAAGAACGGGGTGTGCCGGCCGCCCTCGTCCTTGCTCAGGACGTAAACTTCCGCCTCGAACTTGGTGTGAGGAGTGATCGAGCCTGGCTTGCAGATGACCTGCCCGCGCTCGAGATCGTTCTTCTCAACACCTCGAAGGAGAACGCCCACGTTGTCGCCGGCCATCCCCTCTTCAAGCGTCTTCTGGAAGGCCTCGACACCGGTGATCGTCGACATCTTCTTGGCGCCGAAACCGATGATCTCGACGGGGTCGCCGACCTTCACCTTGCCTCGCTCGATTCGACCCGTGCCCACCGTCCCTCGCCCCTTGATCGAGAAGACGTCCTCGACCGGCATCAGGAACGGCTTATCCACCTCGCGAACCGGCTCGGGGATATACTCGTCCATCGCCTTGACGAGGTCGAGGATCGGCTGGGCCGCCTTCGCGTCCCCGGGATTGTCCAGCGCCGGCCGGCCGCTTCCGCGGACGATCGGAATCTCGTCGCCCGGATACTTGTAGTGCGTGAGCAGCTCGCGAAGCTCAAGCTCCACCAGTTCCAGAAGCTCCTCATCATCGACCAGGTCGATCTTGTTCAGGAAGACGACCAGCGCCGGAACACCGACCTGGCGAGCCAGGAGGATGTGCTCCCGGGTCTGGGGCATCGGGCCGTCGGCCGCCGAGACCACCAGAATCGCGCCATCCATCTGGGCGGCCCCGGTGATCATGTTCTTGATGTAGTCGGCGTGGCCGGGGCAATCGATGTGGGCGTAATGCCGCTTGTCGCTCTCGTACTCGACGTGCGAGACCGCGATGGTAACCGTCTTGGTCGAGTCGCGGACCGTACCGCCCTTGGCAATGTCGGCGTACGACTTCGTCTTGGCCTTCCCGTGTTCGGCCAGGACGGCCAGGATGGCCGCCGTCAACGTGGTCTTGCCGTGGTCGATGTGCCCGATGGTGCCCACGTTGACGTGCGGCTTGGTTCTGGTGAAAGTTTCCTTTGCCATGTGCTCCGCTCTGCTTGGCCTGGCCTTGCTTGGGCTGATCGCCTTACGGCGCCATTGACGACAACGGCCGGGAACGTTCCCAGCTCCCCGGAACCGACACTTTCGGATTGATCCAATCCCGAAGGTGTCGACGGGGCCCATCGCCCCCGACCGGGGCCGACGACCCGGGATTCCCAGAGCTGCCGCTGGGGTTCGAACCCAGGACCTCGTCCTTACCAAGGACGCGCTCTACCGACTGAGCCACGGCAGCTTCTCGATACTTCCAAATCCAACCTTCCGACCCCCACTAAGGACCCGAAGGTTCGCCGCATGTTCCACAACTTGCGGCAGAGCGGGTGATGGGAATCGAACCCACGTAGCCTGCTTGGAAGGCAGGTACTCTACCATTGAGTTACACCCGCATCTTCGATCCTCATCCCGGGGTGCCGGGTGTCGTTCGGCAAACAGCCAGGTCGGGTTTCAACCCTCCTCGCTGAGATCGAACAACATGGGTGGAGCAGGATTCGAACCTGCGAAGGCATTGCCACCAGATTTACAGTCTGGCCCCTTTGGCCGCTTGGGTATCCACCCGAATCTATCGATCACGTCCTGTTTCTCTCGGCTGTCACCTCGCGGGGCAGTGGGGGGATCGTCGGCAGGGGCCTTCGTTCGCCATGGCGGGTCCGCAGAGCTGGCGGTGAGACTCGAACTCACAACCGTCGGTTTACAAAACCGGTGCTCTGCCGGTTGAGCTACGCCAGCGTCCGGTTCGCTCCGCTTGAGTCCTTCCAGCCCCGGCCCGAAGCTCGCTTCGATCGACCAGGGCCGTGAAATCGTCAACTATACCGCCCCATTGCCGGATTGCAAGCCTTTTCCCGATCACCAGCGGCAAAGCGGCGATCGGGCCCGTGGCTGAGGCGCACGGACGGCGCGGCATTGGGGGTGAAGAGATCATACGACAGGCGAGGAGCGATGGCAAGGGGTTCTGTGATCCTTTGGGTCTTTGTTGGGAGAGAGAGCGTCATCGGATGGAATCCATGGCATGGACGACGGCCTCGATGGTGCTTGGTGCGTGGCCTTCGAGGCGGTTGTTGACGAAAATGTAGGAGGGGCGTCCCGTGATCGGGGTGTTCGAGGCGATCTGGACGAGGGCCTCGCGAGTGGCGGGGTCGGGCTCGCCGAGGGAATGATAGGGCGAGAAGTGGGTGACGGCCTGCTCGTAGGTTCGTCCGGGGCGGAGCAGGGCGCGGACGACCTGGAAGTCGGCCGTGATCACGCCGGGGGCCTTCCGTTGATCGGAGAGGGGGGGCATTCGGGTCCAGGAGTTCAGGACGTGGGCGGTCCCATGGCGGGCGAGGGCGGCGAAGTAGCCGGGGAAGAGGAATTCGGGATTGCGGACCTCGACCGCGTATCGGAAACCGCCGGGGAGTTTGCCGAGGAAGGCTTCCAGGCGGTCCACGAACTCGGCCGGGGTGGCGATGAGGTTTCGCGCGATCGTTCCGAACTCGAAGATCAGGGTTGCGATTCGATCCTGATAGGAGACGAGAGGGGCCAGGAAATGGCGGTCGAAAAGGTCGGCGTCGAGGAAGGCCGGGTTCGCATTCCCGGCGCGAGTGCCATAGCGAGCGTGTCGCGGCCAGACAGGAACGGTGATCTCCTCGGGGACCTTGAAGGCGAACTGGAAGTTGGCGGGGACCTGCTCGAAGAGGCGTTGCCAGGTATTCGGGGCGGGGAACTGGTAGAAGCTGAAGTCACCGCAGACGGTGGGGAAGGTCTCGGCGTACTCGGCGAGGCAGTCGGTCTCGAACCGGGTTGTGGAGACCCGGCCGCGGGTGGAGTAGCGTTCGGGCGAGTAGATCGAGCCGAGCCATCCCTCGTATTTCCAGGAGCTGGTGCCGAGGTAGATGCCTCGATCGGCGAGGGCTCGGAGCCGGGGTGCCAGCCGGGCCGCCTGTGCGGGTCGATCTTCGGGGAAGAGGGTGAGTTGGGCCATGAGAGGGCGGCGGGCCTCAGTCGGCTTCCAGTTCGAAAAGGTCTTCCACGGCGATCCGGAGTCCCGGGATCACATCACCACCGTCGAGGAAATCGCCCGCTTGCAGCAGGGTCGAGTCGAGGGGATCGAGGTGGACGCGCACCGTCTTGGTCTTCGGATCCACGATCCAGGCCAACCGGGTCCCCGCGTGAAAGTACTCGTCGAGCTTTCGGGCCATCTCCGCCTTCGTGTTGCTCTTGCTGACGACTTCCACAACGAGATCCGGGCCGATTGTCGGGTAGGGCTGTCCGCCCCGCCCGTACCGTTTGAGCCGCCCCCTCGCGATGAAAGAGACGTCCGATGCACGGAGCAGGCCCGGAAGGAGCCGGACCATCCCGTCCGGCGCCAGGACGCGACCGAGCTTGCGGGGACGGACGTGGTTCAGGAGGAGCTGAATGATCAGCCCGGCCATTTCCGATTCCTCCCAACCCATCGCCTTCTCCACCAGGGTCCCTTCAACCAGCTCGCAGATGGCGGTTCGCAGGAGACTCTCGTTGTTCCGGATGGCGTCCTCCTCCGTCGCCATACCGGGCGGAGGATGCAGGCGGACGCGACGCGCGGGGATGTTGCCCAGCCGACGCAGGAGGTCGGCCAGGCTCTCGGGCCGGGCCGTCGGGCGGTTCTCTCGCGTCGCCGTCGTCATGTCGGGAAGATCTCCCTGGTCAGGATGGTGGAGTTGTTGTATTCTATCTCCTCCTCGCGTCGAATGCCCGTCGGCCCGAATCTTACCGATCGGACGAAGAGGCGGTTGACACAAGGTCGCCTTCTCGCTATCCTCACATACGTACATGGAACGATTGCCGGACAGGTAGCTCAGTTGGTAGAGCATGCGACTGAAAATCGCAGTGTCGGGAGTTCAATTCTCCCCCTGTCCACTTACTTTTCCCTCCTGGTCTCCTTCTTGGAGGCCGATTCCGCCTCGCGGTAGAGGCGGCCGAGTTCGAGCATGATCGGCTCGAGCTGACGATAGTATTCGTCTTCCGGCATCTGGCCCTTGCGATCCCGGATGGCGGCGAGGGCCAGTTCCAGTTCGTCGCGATGTCGGCGGACTTCCGCGGGGAGCCGGCGTTCTCGGTCGCTGGGGACCAGGTGGAGTTGATGCGCCCGAAGGCCGTCGGCCGGGGTACCGTTGCGAGCCCCTCGGGTGGCGCGGACGCCTCGGAACCAGTCGGGAGGGGTGCCAAGGCGGTCGCCGTTGTCATCGAGCAGGGGGTGTTCGGTCGCCAGTCGAGAGCGGGTCCGGTAGAACTCGTCGACGCGGTGGCTGGCCGCGAGGTAAGCCTCGAGGAGCGAGGTCTGGCCGTCCTTGTCGAGGTCGGCGGCGGGGTCGGTGATCGTCTCGGCGAGGGCCAGGCCGAAGCGAGCGTAACTGCTCTCACTGCCGCTCCGCGTCGCGGTGACGAGAATCCGTCCCGGCGCCGAGAGTCGGTTCAGGAACGGGGCGCTGGCGGACGAGCCGTTGAGGAGCGCGAGCGGTCGCTGTAGCGGCTTGAGCCACTCCGCCATCTCCGTCTCGGAGACATCCAGCCCGCGGAGGTTGAACTTTGCCTCCTTGCCGTCGAAGGTGCCGTGGCCGATCAGGACGATCCAGAGCGGCTCCTTCGAGCCAGCCACCCGCGCGGCGATGGCTTCGCGGAGCCGGTCGTGGTCGGAGGGGCCGGTCGACTCGTTTCCCTCGCCGATGAGGACGGCCTCGGCACCCCCCTTCAAAGCGGCGGCCTTCCAGCGATCTGCGGCGGCGCGGAAGGCGGAGGCGTACTCGGGGGCGCCTGCGGCACCGACCGCGATCACCACCGAGGGGCGGTCGGCGGGTGGCGGAGACCCAATCGCGAGGTTCATCAGGAAGGGAATCAGAATACACATGATTTGAAGATTCAAGATGGAATATTCAGGATTTGAAGGATTGAACACAGAATTGGTTACGTCAGGGGAGGCCGTGAACGCGACGGATTCCCCACTCGGCGGCGAGGCAGGCGATCGCGACGAGGAAGTAGAGCGGCTGGTGCCAGATCGGGGCGACCCAGGGTTCCTGGATCGGGGCGTCTCGGGAGGCAAGGCTGGCGACGAATGCGGGGAGGCGGTCGCCGTCCACGAGTTCGCCGCCGGTCTTTCGGGCGAGCTCGGCGAGCCAGTCGCGGTTGGGCTCCAGTTGGGCGAACTCGTCGGCGGTGGGCTGGGCGGCCCATCCGGCCTCGCTCCGGCCGACCTCGGCGCCTTCGGGGCCGGTGGCCTCGGCGGTTACTCGGTAGGGGCCGGGATCTCGGGCGACGTACGAGGCGGCATAGGTGCCGGGCTCACGGCCCTCAGGCTCGGCGTCGATCGCGAGCGACTGGCCGTTGGGGAGGGTGATCGAGAGGGCGACGTGGGCGTTGTCGAGCGGGTGATACTCGGCGTCTCGGACGTGGACGCGGAGATCGACTGTCGGCGAGGAGGCGCCCTCCTTCGGCCTCACGGAGACCTCGACGCGGCCGGGAACGTCGCCGACGAGCCATCGGATGGCCTGTCGCCAGGAGCGTCCGAGGTCGCTCGTGGCCGGGTCGTCGCGGTGCAGGCCCCATCGCCAGAGGCCACCGATCAGGAGGGCGCCGACGCGTCCCTTGCCGAAGGGCTGGGCGACGAGCGCGGGGAGTGATTGGCCGGAGGGGTCGCGGGCTTCCGCCAGTGTGACCGCGCCCGGCTTGATCCCGCGCGAGGCGCTGACGGTTTGGAACCCGGGCATGCCGGCGAGCCGTTTGGCCTCCTCGTCCTCGGTCTTCCGGAGGCGAACCCAGGGCTGGAGTTCTCCCTCTCGGGTCAGGGTGAGCCGGCGCTCGGCCTCGGATTCGGCGGTCGCGGTTCGGTCGAGGTAGACGGGGAGCAGGTCGCCGATCGGGGTCCGGTCGTATCGGCCCTCGGCGAACGAGTCGGGTCCGCCGAGCATCAGGAATCCACCACCGCGATGGGCGACGAAGTTCCGGAGGAGCGCGAGCTGGTCGGGCGTGAAGAACGAGGACTCCAGGTCGTCGAGGATCATTGCGTGGTAGGAGTAGAGTTCCTCGGCCGATCGTGGGAAGCCGTCGCGCAGTTCGTCGGCGTCTCGGGTGCCGAGGCGGACGAGGACGGGCTGGTCGGCGCGCTCGGCGAGGTCGGGGTCGTCGAGGTTGAAGCCTTCGTAGAACCGGCTGTTGCGGCTGCCCTTGCTCTGGAAGTCGAACTTCGGCTGTTTCCGGGCGATCCGGATCAGGCCGACGAGCTGAACCTGCTCGTCTTCTTCGAGAGCCCGGCGGAGGAACTTGAATTCGGGGTCGGGCCGGCCGCTGACGTAGAGGACGCGATACGGGCCGCCGCCCTGGTCGACCACGATCAGCCGGGAGTTGTTGGCGCTGGTCTGCTCGCCGCTGGCAAGGTCGATCTCGGCGCCTTCGGCGGATCGCTCGGCGTCGGCGGCGAAGGCGCGAACGCGGTAGAAGCCAAGGCCGGGCTTCTCCGGGCGGAACTGGAACCGGAACGCGATCGGCTTCTCGTTGGCGGGTGCCTGGGCCTCCTCGCGCGCGAGTTCGTGGCCGGATTCGTCGGTGACGACCGAGACGATCGACTGGCCTCGATAGCCGGTCGCGACCACATCGGCCCGGACGACCACGGGTGCGGCCTCGAAGTTGGTCGGCGTGGCCGAGACTCCTCGAACGGCGATGTCGCGAGCCTGGCCGCGTGAGGGTGGGATCACCGGGAAGATGGGCGGGAGGCCGGCCGGATCCATCTCGGCGGCGTCGGTGTGGAGTCCATCGGTGAAGACCAGGACTCCGGCGATCGGCAGGCCGCGGAATCGCTTCGCCAGTGCGTTCAAGGAGGTTACGATCGACGAGCCGACACCGTCGAAGGCGAGTCCGTCGAACTGGTCGACGGCGCGGAGGCTGGAATCGAAGGCGTATCGGCGGACGTCGAAGTCCTGTTCGAGGCGGGTCTTCCAGTCGGTCTGCTTGACGAGCCGATCGCGGAGCCAGTCGCCCCTGGTGGACGATCCCTCGCCATCGCGGATGGTCAGGCTCTGGCTGTTATCGGCGAGGACCAGGAAGGCGTTGGCCCCTCGCCGGGGTTTTCGTCCGGCGAGCATTGGCTCGACCAGGCAGATCAGAAGCGCCAGGAAGCCGAGCATCTTGAGCGAGGCCGCGAGCAGGCGGATTCCCGGACGCCCCGGGGCGCGCACGTAGCTCCAGATCAGCAGGAGCGCTGCGATCGCCGCGAGCGCGCCCACCGTCACGAACCATTGAGGCGAGCCCCAGACCAGAGTCGTCATTTCTGTGGGTCCGTTGTCGGTTGTTCGTTGTCGGATGCTGGTTTTGGAGTCCTGGTCGGATCGTTTGCCTGTCTCTGGAGGGCGGAGAGTCGTTCGTAGTAGCGGCGGACGCCCTCGGCGTACTGGGGCGGGACGGGGTCGCGGTCGATGGGGACGAGCGAGTCGGGCGACTCTCGTCGGGCGAGCTCCTCGGCGATTTTCTGCCGGAGCTCGTTGATGGGCCGGGTGACCAGGTTTTGCAGCTTGTTCCAGTCGG
Organism: Planctomycetales bacterium; assembly: GCA_027451455.1. Classification (GTDB taxonomy): domain Bacteria; phylum Planctomycetota; class Planctomycetia; order Isosphaerales; family Isosphaeraceae; genus JAKAUH01. The sequence goes on from DAIDJI010000104.1 coordinate 9,582, forward strand.
GCTCTCGGGAGTGTCGGCGGACCTCCTCGCGGGCGCCCCGGACACGGTCGCGAATGCGGGCGGCCTCAGCGCGCCACTCGGGGTCCTCGATCAGCTCCTCGACGTCGCGCATCCGGTCGGACCACTGTCGGAAGCCCTCGCCGGTGATCGGGCCTCCTGGTCCGCCTGGCCCGGCCGGTCCCTCCTGTCGCATCGCCTGGGCGATCCGGTCGAGATCGAGCCCGCCCCGGTTACCTCCGCCCCCCTGGCGGCCACTGTTGGGTTGCTGGCCGTTTGGCTCGCCTGCTTGCCGGCCCTCTCCGGGCTGAGATTGCGGACCTTGCGGATTGCCCGGGTTCTGAGGGCCCGCGGTGGGTTCGTTCGCGCGATTTCCGGAGGGGTTCCCGGGCTGGGGCTGTTGGCCCTGACGGTTGCCCGGGTTGTTTGATCCCGCGGTGGGTTCGTTCGCGCGATTTTCGTTGGCGTCCTGCCGATCCCGGCTGCCCGGCTGCTGGCCTTCTTGCCGATTGCCGGGATTGTTTGATCTCGCGTTGGGTTCGTTCGCGCGATTTTCGTTGGCGTTCCTGGCCTGGTCCGCCTGTGGATCTTGCCGGTTGCCCGGTTGGGTCTCTTCCGCGTTGGGTTCGTTCGCGCGATTTCCGCGGGTGTTGGGTTCGTTCGTCGCGCCGGGCTCCCCTGGCTGGCGGCTGGCCGGTGGGTTGGCGCGGGTCTGATTTTGTGCGATTTCGCGGTTGACCTGATTGGCGAGGTCGTCCAGTTCGTTCCGGGCGCGACGGAGGGCGGCGGTTTCGTCACCGAGGACGGAATCGGCGGCGCGCTCGACGTTTTGCCGGAGCTGTTCGAGGCCCTCGCCGGCCTGTCGGCCGGTGCGGTTGGCCTGGTCGGGGAAGCCGGCATCGACGAACTGCCGGGTGGCGTCGAGCGCCTCGGGGACGTGCTGCTCGTTCGACTGTCGGACGGCGTCATACAGCCCTCGGGCGAGGAGGGGCTCGGAGTCCTCGGCCTGCTGAGTGGTTGCGCGCATCCGGTCGAGGACCTGGTCGAGCTTTTTCTTCTGGTCGTCGGCGGCCTGGCGGAGTTGACGGCGGTCGTCGGATTCGCGGAGGGATCGCTCGGGTTTCCTCTCCCAGGCCTCAAGCTGGTCGTTGATCTTCTTCTGGTCGTCGTCGAGCTTGCGGGTGTCGTTCCGAAGCTGGGTCATCTCCTGGGCGAACTGATTGGCGGTCTGTTTTCGGACCTTCTCGCGGAGGTCTTCGAGCTGCTGGCCTGCGCGGGCACCGGCGGTCTGGGCCTGCGGGAGATTTCCCTGTTCGAGGGCGCGCGCGGCCTGTTGCAGGTTCTCGCGGCCCTGTTCGAGCTGCTGGCGGGCCTCGGCCATCCGTTCCTGATTCTGTTCCTGCTCCATCCGCTGGCGGAGTTCGTCGGTGTCGCGGAGGATTTCTTCCTGCTGGTCGCGGAGCCAACAGCTATCCATTGTGGATGGAACGTTGCAGAGGTATTGATCACTTTGTTACATTTAATGAAAGGCTCTTTGCATCTGAACATGCAAATGAGACTGTCATTAGAAGCAAATGGGACATATCAGATCATTGTGTGATCTCTCATTGTAGGAAGTGGAGAGTGAGTGCTGGATCATCAGTGCAAACTCCTCATGTTGAAGATAATGAGAAAATCATTATTGACCGAAAAGAATTGAAAGCAAAGAGACATGAGATTGCTTTCCACAATTATTGGCAACCACTTAGTGTTGCAATGGATAATATTGAAAATGCAGATGACTTAACATCTACATTTGTGGAAGAGTCCTATAAGGTCC